>JAACTI010000394.1 GCA_009993495.1 Deltaproteobacteria bacterium
AAAAAATTGTCGGCAAAAAACTCAAAGAGATCCGCTTAAAAAAAGAGATGACCATCCAGGTTTTGGCGGAAAAATCTCACGTCTCTTCAAATATGATATCGCGCATCGAACGTGGTCTGACCATTCCATCGGTAGATATATTGATGCGATTGGCAACAGTTTTTAAAAAAAGTATCAACTACTTTGTTGAAGATGTCAGTTCTTCCCACGAAGTGGTCATGACCCGACCGGGGCAGCGGGACAAGACGGTGTATGATGATATTCAGCTTAATATGCAAACGGAATCTTTTACCTCCGGCCTGCGCGATCCTCAATTTATGTCTTTTTATTGCACTATCAAACCAGGGGGAACCAGTGGTGAACAACATATGTATCACCCCGGTGACGAGTTGATCTATCTGATTGAGGGGCAGTTACGCGTTGAAATCGTGGACGATTTTTATGTTCTTGACGCTGGCGACAGCCTGAGTTTCAAATCTCATTTACCTCACCGCTGGACAAACATCGGCCAGGGACAGGCCCATGTCATCTGGACCTTGTCGCCCTTTACAATTATCTGATCAGGGTTTAAAAACTCCATCCAGATTTTCAGGTCGTGACAATTAACGGTATATAGTTTTCCAACCTGCTGAAATCCATAGGTTCTTGTTGACAGATGATTTTTTTTGATTGTAGTATGCACCTGTTTAACTCGAGCTCAGCTTCGATACCTTTGATAGGTTAAAATTCTAGCCTCCGGGAGGCCCTATGAACAAGTCAGAATTGGTAGAAGCCTTGTCTGTGCGTGAAAACCTGACTTACAAAAAAGCCGAACAGATTGTAAATCTTGTTTTTGATGAAATGGCCACGGCGCTGGTCGACAGTGGGCGCATAGAAATACGCGGCTTCGGCAGTTTTATGGTCAAGGATTACAAATCCTATACAGGGCGCAATCCTAAAACGGGGCAAATCATCCAGGTCAAACCCAAAAAACTCCCTTTTTTCAAGGTTGGTAAAGAATTGCGTGAACGGGTCAATGGCGACCGTTGAGCTTTTTGGGTCGCGGTCTTTGGGGGATGGGCGCAATGTGGCACAATTTAAGGTTTTCCGGCCAAAACCCTGATGCATTCTGTCAATAAACGGAATTGCCTTCTGCCCCGCCAATAAAAGCTTTGACCCGTCAGCGATATTTTCCAAACTCTGCCCGTGCTTTTACCACCTCTTGGTTCACGGGCAACCACTTTTCCCCTTGGCATGTTAATTGATTATAAGTTGAGCATTTCACCCGGTCAGTGGGCCTCTTTCTGACCAAAGGGAACGAGCGTTTGTTTCATAGGGTGTTGATTTCCTATGATCCAGCCGCTTGATGAGTTTTAATGCAGGGCTATTGCGGGGTTGGCTTTATGAAAAAAATTGTCCTTTGTGTCTTGGTTTTACTGATCTTTTTGCCGGGAATTTTGCTGGCAACGCCAACGCAGTTTGGTTCTTCGGGACTGGTGACAGTTCCCTCGGCGGACACTCTCGATTCAGGAAATCTGGCCATCGGTTTTTGGGTTAACAGTTCGTCAAATGGTTCGGAAAGGGCCACCATTCTCCCCGTCAGTTTGACCATGGGTTTGGGGACATTCATGGAAGCCTATGGTTCCTTTCCCAACCTCCTTTTTAATGATGACGAAATTCTCAGCGGAAGAGGGTTCGCTGATTTGGGCCTGAAAGTGCGCGTGCTGGGAACACGTTCGTCAAAATTCAAGTTTGCCCTGGATACCCAAGCACAACGGGCTCTGGCCAAGGATCCTGAAATTGATGGACGTACCGACCTTATTGGGCGTGGAATTTTCAGTTTCAAG
>JAACTI010000395.1 GCA_009993495.1 Deltaproteobacteria bacterium
CATTTTGAGATTACTGTTGAGAAAAATGACAAAGAGCGCGCAACCTCTCTTTTATGGAGTTTGAAAGAACACCTTGAAAACACAGACGGCGTTTACTCCCTCCGGACAAACAGACAGGGAGTAGGTGAGCAGGAGCTATGGGATTTTTACAACACCATCCGGGATGTAGAGGACGCCTTCCGGTGTATGAAGTCTGAATTGGGCTTCCGACCGATACGCCATCACATTGAGCGGCGCTCCGATGGCCACCTCTTCATTACGGTGCTTGCCTACCATGTCCTCCATACGATTCGCTTCAAGCTTAGAAAGAAAGGCATCCATGACAGTTGGTCGAAGATCCGAGAAAGATTATCCATGCATACCCGCAACACTATCACGCAAAGAAGGAAAGACGGGAAGGTGATCCACATCCGGAAATCATCCCGGCCGGAGCCTCATCAAAAGCTCATATATGACGCCTTGAACATTGCTTCGGTGCCAGGGCGGGTGGTGAAAAAGATTCTCTGATCGCGCAAAGATGTAGTGCCAGAAAACGAAGTATCCTGTCTTTAACATGCTGTTATTCCATAAGAATCTTTTTGCTTTCATGAATTTGGGTTAAGTGAAAGGACATTTCGGTTTCAAGGGCAATGGTTGCGGCCTGTGCCAAACTAAAGTTACGTGCGAATCGGGGATACCCATACCCGGGGACATCAAGGACAATAAATAGACTATGTCTGAGGGACGAAGACAATCCCGGCTTGACTTGATCAGAGTTGCAATCGAGAAAGCCCGGAGACTGGAAATTGAATTCGGAGCAGAATTAAGGAAAGACGCAGCCATTTCATCTTTCATCGAGGACTACCGTGCGGCCTTAGTCGTATCCAGGGAGGTCATGGAGCGATCGGCAATGATAGAGCTTTGCTCCGCCTGCGCGGCAAAGACGCCTGGAGGATGCTGTTTCATGGAGGTTGAACAGTGGTATGACCCGGTACTCCTGCTTGTAAATATTCTTCTCGGCTGCTCGCTTCCCGGGATACGAGAACTGCCGGGAAACTGCATCTTTCTCGGCGAACGCGGTTGCAGGATTTCCGGCAGGTATCATTTCTGCGTTAACTATCTTTGCGACACCCTCAAAAGAGAGATAGGAGGCGAGATGATGGAAAAGGTGATGAGTGCCTCCGGTCTCGAAATACTTAAAGGCGCCCAACTCGAATATTACCTTAGGCGATGGTTTTCCCTGAGAGGCATTGACCCCGATTAGGGCCTTATCTGTCAAAAAGCATCAGCTCAAAAATTCGGGGTAGATGCGGCTTCAGCCGCACGGGAACCGTTCGCCCTGCGCCTAAAGGCGCACCTACAGAAGCTGATTTCCGGTCAGCATGTCCTGATCTGCGAAAAGCCATCCCCCAAATATTGAGCTGGCCGGGATCGCAATCGGGAAGGTCGGGATATGACTATTGTCAAAATCCGATTCCGATAGCGATGCCGACTCTGGTGAATACTACCCCTTAATAATCCTTGGTGTCATCATGTGATTATGAGGGCAGATGGATGTGGGATTCTGATAGGCACAACCTGCGAAGGCGGCTATGTAGCGCCTGAGATCAGGCATGCGCACTATCTCATCAACAAATCCCCTCTTTGCGCAGTAAACAGGCCTGGATTTTTCGTAATACTGCTTAGCCAGCTCATTCATCTTTTCGATGACCGGCTCTAGCGGCTTTCCCGCATCCTTTTCCTTTACCAGCCTTCTTGCAAAGGATGCAACAGAGGCCGTCTCACCATGCATGACGTAGATTTCCGTGGTGGGCGTTCCAAGGGTGAAGGCGTTATGGTTATTGGCGGTGGGCCCTCCCATGATGTAATGGGCAGCCGCGGTTCCTTTTCTCAGTATCACGCACATCATTGGCACGTCGGTCTGTTCAATGGAATATATAAGGGATTGGCCGAGTCCCAGAAGTTCAGCCTTTTCGGCTATGTCGCCTACGTCTATTCCGGTCGTATCCTGGAACCAGACGATCGGGACCCTGTCTCTGCCGCAGAGGGTCACGAATTCATTCATCTTTATTAGACCCTGTCTGTAAAGCTTTCCGCCGATTCCGGGATAATTAGCGTACTCAGGGTATTTGGTGCCCAGAAAACCCTGGCGGTTTCCAATGAATGCCGTGAGGAGGCCGTTTATCTTTGCAAGCCCGGTATAGACTTCCGGGCCGTATCCGGGTCTGAACTCCATGTGTTCGCTGTTGTCGAAAATCCTTGCCAGCAGGTCTTCAAAGCTGTAGCCCCTTTTCTGGTTGAAGGCCACTATGTGGTTGAGATCGCTCACAGGATAAAGAGGCTCCTTGGGGCTATCCACCCTGAAAAAGCTAGGATCATAGGCCGGCACCATGTCCATGTATTTCTTGAGGGCGTTTAGTACTTCAGTTTCAGTGTCATAGACCTCCTTAAAAAAGCCAGTGTGATTGTAATGGATAGAAACGCTGCCGGGTGGCATCGCCTTGTAGTGCCTTGTAGCCTCTATTATCTGCTCCGCCCCCTCGAGATCGAAGGTCCCCCTCGGGCTCATGCCGCTTACTATACCGCCGCCTCCTACTGCTATGTTGGCATCTTTGTGGGCTATCAGTATAGTGGGACTTATCCCCTGATAGCCTCCTCCTGCCGGATTTGTGCCGTAGATGCCGGCGATAATGGGAACGCCAAGCTTTTCCAGTTCAGCGTGTCTGTAAAAGGTGGTTCCGTTTCCACGCCTGTTTGCGTAAACCTCCTCCTGCTCGGTGAGCTTTACTCCGCTGCAGTTGACAAGCCACACCAGAGGCACGTGGAGTCTTTTTGCGAGATCGGTCACCCGCAGTTGGTTGTCCGCCTGCCCCGCGATCCATGCGCCCGCCATGACCTTGTTGTCAAA
>JAACTI010000396.1 GCA_009993495.1 Deltaproteobacteria bacterium
TTTGCCGTATTGCCATAAGCCATGAAATTGCGCTATCTTCCGCCCCTCAGGAGGATACGGAATGACCCTGCTCTATCTGCTTGACATGATCGGCACCGCCGCTTTTGCCGCCTCGGGGGCCTGGGCGGGGGTGAGGCGTGAAATGGACTTGCTCGGCGTCTTGGTGCTGGGCATGGTCACAGCCATTGGCGGCGGCACCCTGCGCGACATCCTGCTGGGCGACATCCCCCCCTTTTGCCTCCAGGATGAAACCTATCTCTGGGTCTCAGTCGTGGTGTCCCTGCTGGTGTTTTTTTTCCCCACAGCCCTCGAACGTTTCAAAAGCCCGCTCTTGACTCTCGATGCCATCGGTCTCGGCACCTTTGTGGTGATCGGCACCGGCAAGGCGCTCTCTTTTGAGCTGGGGCCTTTCGGTGCCATATTGATGGGCTTAATGACGGCGACCGCCGGGGGCGTAGTGCGTGATGTCTTGTCTAACCGCGTGCCGCTGATTCTCCAACGTGAAATTTATGCCTCGGCCTGCCTCGCGGGCGGCGGGCTGATGGTGGTTCTGGTGAAAACCCCTCTGCCCCACAACCTGACGGTGGTTCTGGGGGCAACAGCCGTTATCACCCTGCGTCTGCTGGCGATTGCCAAAAACTGGTCGCTCCCCAGAGCGCGTTAACCTGACAGGAGAAAAACCATGCACAAGGTCAATCTTTGCGACATCAACCCAGCGTACCCGGTCGGTAAAATTATCTGCCTGGGGCGCAATTATCTCGACCATATCCGTGAACTGAACAACGAGATCCCCGAGGCCCCGGTGATTTTCTGCAAACCGGCCAGCAGCCTACTTGAAAATGGCGGCCAGATCAGAATTCCGGCCTATTCGCAGGATTGTCACCATGAACTTGAACTGGCGCTGCTGATCGGCAAAGCCGGCAAACAGATTTCGGTGACAGATGCGCCGGGTTATGTCTGCGGCTACGGGGTGGCTCTCGATCTGACCCTGCGCGATGTCCAGAGCCGGCAGAAGAGCAAGGGCCTGCCCTGGGAGATTGCCAAAGGCTTCGACACCGCCTGCCCCCTGTCAGACTTTGTGCCCGCCGAAAAAATAAAAAATCCGGATAATCTTGCGCTGACTTTGCAGGTTAACGAAAAAATCCGCCAACAGGGCAACACCAATATGATGATGCGCTCCATCGCCCAGATTGTCAGTGAGATGTCGGAATTTTTCACCCTGGAACCCGGCGACATTATCCTCACCGGCACGCCGGCGGGCGTTGGCCAGATCAAGAGCGGTGATCAGCTGATCGGTGAAATTGAACAGGTTGGACGCCTGGTAGTGTCGGTTGGCTGAAGGGGAGGATTTATTCCATTTGGCAGCAGCTTTTTGATCTCAGGGCACTCGCGCATCAGGCCTGATGCGCGAGTGCCCTGGAGTTTTTCTACTGTTCCAGCAAAACGGCGTGAGCCGCCGCCAGGCGGGCGATGGGCACACGGAAGGGGGAACAGGAAACATAATCGAGCCCGGTTTTGTGACAAAAAATCACACTCGAAGGCTCGCCGCCATGCTCGCCGCAGATGCCCAGTTTGATAGTGGGGCGGGTTTGACGGCCTTTTTCACAGGCAATTTGTACCAACTGCCCGACCCCGCTCTGATCGATGGCGACAAAGGGATCGGCAGGCAGGATATCCTGCTCGACATAAGCCGGCAAAAAGCGCCCGGAATCGTCGCGCGACAATCCAAAACAGGTTTGGGTCAGATCGTTGGTGCCGAAACTGAAGAAATCGGCTTCCTCGGCAATTTCATTGGCGGTTAAGGCGGCGCGGGGCAATTCGATCATGGTACCGATCAGATACGCAACCTTGACGCCGTAGCGGGCGATGACCTCATCGGCAACGCGGATGGCATTTTTCCGCAGAATCGCCAATTCATTCACATGCGCCACCAGGGGAATCATGATTTCGGGCACAATGGTGAAGCCTTCATTTTTAATCAATTCACAGGCGGCCTCCATAATCGCCTGCACCTGCATATCGTAAATTTCAGGATAACTGATGCCAAGACGACAACCGCGGTGACCCAGCATGGGGTTGAATTCATGCAGGGATTCAACCTTGGAATTCAAATCCTGGACGCTGACTTTCATCACCTGCGCCAGTTCGGCGATGTCCTCAGGTGCCTGAGGCAAAAATTCATGTAAGGGCGGATCGAGCAGCCGGATGGTGACCGGCAGATCTTTCATCTCGCGGAAAATCCCGAGGAAATCTCCTTTTTGCATCGGCAAAATTTTGGCCAGGGCCGCCTTGCGCCCTTCGAGTTCCTCAGCCAGAATCATCTCGCGAACCGCCATGATGCGTTCAGCGTCAAAAAACATGTGCTCGGTTCGGCACAGGCCGATGCCTTCGGCCCCAAAGTCACGCGCGACCTTTGAATCCTGTGGGGTATCGGCGTTGGTGCGCACCCGCAGACGCCGTATTTGATCGACCCAGGTCATCAACTGACCGAAATCGCCGGTCAGCTCGGGCTTAACCGTGGCAACCTGGCCCAGCATCACCTGGCCCGTTGAACCATCGAGGGTGATAATGTCACCCTTGCGTACAGTCTGTCCGCCGTGAGACGTGAAGCTCTGAGCCCGATAATCAACCCGGATGTCACCACAACCCGATACACAGCACTTGCCCATGCCACGCGCCACGACTGCCGCATGAGAGGTCATGCCGCCACGTGCGGTCAAAATACCCTGGGCAGCGTTCATGCCATGGATATCTTCCGGGCTGGTTTCAATGCGTACCAAAATCACTTTGCGCCCTTCTTTGGCCGCCGTTTCGGCTTCATCGGCACTGAAGACCACTTCGCCGCTGGCCGCCCCCGGCGAAGCGGGCAGGCCCTTGGCGATCACCTGCTTTTTGGCCGCCGGGTCAAGGGAAGGATGCAGCAACTGATCGAGTTGCTCAGGCTGAACCCGCAACACCGCCTCATTTTCACTAATCAATCCTTCTTTCACCATCTCGACGGCAATGCGGATGGCGGCGCGGGCCGTCCGTTTGCCGGTGCGGGTTTGCAGCATATAGAGCTTGCCCTTTTCGATGGTAAACTCGATATCCTGCATGTCACGGTAATGCTTTTCCAGGGTC
>JAACTI010000007.1 GCA_009993495.1 Deltaproteobacteria bacterium
TGAAATCACCTCCGAAAATGCCGAACGGGTCGGAGTCATTGTGGGTTCGGGGCTTGGCGGCCTGCCGACGATTGAACACTATCATTCGGTGCTGCTTGAGCGGGGCTACAAGAAGATTACGCCCTTTTTTATTCCCATGTTGATAATTAATCTGGCCCCTGGTCAGATTGCTATTCGCTTCGGGGCCAAGGGGCCGAATGTCTCCAGCGTTTCGGCCTGTGCGACCGGAACCCATTCCATTGGTGATGCCTATCATACCATTGCCCGTGGCGATGCCGATGCTATGTTTGCCGGTGGTACCGAATCGACCATCACTCCTTTGGGAATCGGCGGCTTCAACGTTATGAAGGCATTGTCGACCCGCAACGACGACCCTCAGGCCGCAAGCCGTCCCTTTGAGAAAAATCGCGATGGTTTTATTATGTCTGAAGGTGCCGGGGTGCTGTTTCTTGAAGAATACGAGCAAGCCAAGTCCCGCGGAGCCAAAATCTACTGTGAAGTGGTTGGTTACGGCGCCAGCTGTGATGCTTTTCACCTGACCCAACCAGCTGCCGGGGGCGAGGGTGCGGCGCGCTGTATTGCCATGGCGTTGAAAAATGGCAAGATCCGCCCGGAAGAGGTTGATTATATCAATGCTCACGGTACCTCGACGCATTTTAACGACCTCTACGAAACTATGGCAATTAAATCGGCCCTTGGTGCGCACGCCGCCAAGGTCATGGTCAATTCGACCAAGAGTATGCTCGGCCATGCTTTAGGTGCCGCCGGTGGGATTGAAGCCGTCATCTCTATTCTGGCCATGGAACGGGCACTCTCGCCACCTACGATCAACTACCAGGACGCTGATCCGGAATGCGATCTCGATTACGTGCCCAATGTCGCACGTGAAGCTGATATCAAGGTGGCACTTTCCAATTCTTTCGGGTTTGGCGGTACCAACGCAACCCTCGCCTTTCGTAAGTTGTGATGCGCATGATTGCGATTGCCAGTGATCATGGTGGTTTGCATTTAAAACAGGCAATTTGTCAGCTGTTGCAACAGCGCGACATGGAATTCGCCGATTTTGGTGTGACCGACGATTCTTCGGTTGACTATCCGGATTATGCCCTCAAAGTTGCTGAAGCGGTTGCCACCGGCAGGCAGGCGCGTGGTATTCTGATCTGCGGTACCGGCATCGGCATGGCGATTGCGGCCAACAAAGTCAAAGGCATTCGTGCCGCGCTGGTGCATGACGAGTTTACGGCCCGTATGGCCAAAGAGCACAACAACGCGAATATTCTGGTGCTGGGAGGGCGGATTCTCGATGAACAGACCGGCGCCCGGCTGGTCGAAATCTGGCTGGACAGCCACTTTGAAGGCGGGCGTCACCAGGGGCGCCTTGATAAAATTGAACAGATTGCGTGTCGACCCTGCGGCGACGCCTGAGATTCCCGCTTCTTGTCCGGGGCGAAATGTTTTCGCCCCCGTGTTTTTTTTGAGATAACTTCGGAGACTTCCCCCATGAACCACGAGCATCTTACTGTTTTCGACCCCGAAATTGCGACAATTATCCAGCAGGAAACAATCCGTCAGGAATACAGCCTGGAATTTATTGCCTCGGAAAATTTTGTCAGTGAGGCGGTGCTTGAAGCGCAGGGTTCGGTGTTGACCAATAAATACGCCGAGGGTTATCCAGGCAAGCGCTATTATGGTGGTTGCGAAATGGTGGATCAGGCTGAGCAACTGGCGATTGACCGCGCCAAGCAATTGTTTGGCGCCGAGCATGTTAACGTGCAGCCCCATTCGGGTTCCCAGGCCAATATGGCGGTCTATTTTACTGTTTGTCAGCCGGGCGATACGGTATTGGGGATGAATCTCGCTCACGGTGGCCACTTGACCCACGGTTCGCCGGTGAACTTTTCAGGAAAACTTTTTACCATTGTGCCCTATGGAGTTAAGCCGGAAGATGGGCGCATCGACTACGCTGAGGTTGAACGTTTGGCCCGCGAGCACAAACCCAAGTTAATTGTGGTCGGCGCCAGCGCTTATACGCGCACCCTCGATTTCCCCGCTTTTCGCCGCATTGCCGACCAAGTCGGTGCGGTGGTGATGGTCGATATGGCCCATATTGCCGGTTTGGTGGCGGGGGGACAGCACCCCAATCCGGTTCCCTATGCCGATTTTGTCACCACCACCACCCACAAAACCCTGCGTGGCCCGCGGGGCGGCATGATTCTTTGCACGGAACCCTGGGGCAAAAAACTCAATAGCAATATCTTCCCCGGCATTCAGGGCGGGCCTTTGATGCACGTGATTGCCGCTAAGGCAGTCGCTTTTAAGGAAGCCTTGAGCCCGGGATTTAAAGCTTATTCCACCCAGATTGTTAAAAATGCGGCCACTCTCGCCACCGAGCTGCTTAACCGCGGCTATACCCTGGTTTCAGGGGGCACTGATAACCACCTGATGCTCATGGATTTTACCGCGACGGAAATTACCGGCAAGATCGCCGAGGAAACCCTCGAAAAAGCGGGTTTGACCGTTAATAAGAACGCGGTGCCCTTTGATACCCGTTCTCCCTTTGTTACCAGCGGTATTCGCCTCGGCACTCCGGCGACAACCACGCGTGGTCTTAAAGAAACGGAAATGATTCAGGTGGCTGCGTGGATTGATCGGGCGCTGCACGCGATTGATGATGAATCGGCTCTGGCGACCATTCGCGCCGAAGTCAAGGAGCTGTGTCTGCGCTTCCCCCTTTATGCCCATCGTCTGCCCAAGGCCTAAGCGTGCGCCCGACCTGGGATGAGTATTTCATGCAGATTACCCAGCTAGTGGCCACGCGCTCAACCTGTTTGCGTCGTCAGGTTGGGGCTTTGCTGGTGAAAGATCGCAACATTCTGGCAACCGGCTATAACGGCGTGCCTTCGGGCATTCGTCACTGTGAAGAAGTCGGTTGTCTGCGCGAGCAGCTTAAGGTGCCCTCAGGCGAGCGTCATGAACTCTGCCGCGGTTTGCATGCCGAACAGAATGCCATTATTCAGGCCGCGCGCCATGGCATTAATATTCAGGGTGCTAAACTCTACTGTACCGATTCGCCGTGCAGTATTTGCAGTAAAATGCTCATTAACGCGGGCATTGAGCAGATTGTTTATGGCCGAGGTTATGCCGATGATCTGGCGCGCGAGATGCTCGCCGAAGCCGGGGTTGAAACGCGGTTGTACAACGGAGAGGGCGCGTGAACTGTCCCTTCTGCAATTTTGGCGATACGCGGGTCGTCGATTCGCGCCTGGGAAAAGAGGGCAAAAATGTCCGTCGACGCCGCGAATGCCCTGAATGTGAGCGCCGTTTTACCACCTATGAAAGGGTCGAAGAAATTCTCCCCTGGGTGATCAAGAAAGATGGCCGCCGCGAAGCCTTTGATCGGGCTAAAATTATTGCCGGGATGCAACGCGCTTGCGAAAAACGCCCGGTTTCCATCGCCCAGATCGAAGAACTGGTCGATCGCCTCGAACGCCATTTTCAGGACAGCGGCGAGAAGGAAATCAGCGCCAGTCTCATTGGCGCAGAAGTGATGAAATCTTTACAGGCGGCTGATGAGGTCGCCTATGTGCGTTTTGCATCTGTTTATCGGCAGTTCAAAGATATTAATGAATTCATGCACGAACTCAAAGAACTGCTGGCGCGACCGGAGGCGTGAGGCTTGAAGCGCCCGTGTTTTTTTCTGTCAGCCGGATCACCCCCTGATCCGGCTGTGTCGTTTATTCTACTGAAAATGAAAACCTGATGTCACCACACCTCGCATACATGCAGCGCGCCTTGCAATTGGCCCGAGAGGCTTTAGGCCGGACTGCACCCAATCCGACGGTTGGCGCCGTCATTGTGCGTGATGGACAGATTGTCGGCGAAGGTTTTCATCCCCGGGCGGGGGAACCCCATGCCGAAATTTTTGCCCTGCGGCAGGCCGGTGAAAGAGCCCGCGGAGCCGATATTTACGTGACTCTTGAACCTTGCGCCCACCAGGGTCGCACCGGGCCTTGTGCCGATGCCTTGATCGCTGCCGGGATCAAGGGTGTTTTTGCCGCCATTGTCGACCCTAATCCCCAGGTTGCAGGTCGCGGACTCCAACGCTTACAAGCTGCGGGGATCACCGTTGAATTGGGGCTCTGTGCCGCTGAAGCGCACAAGTTGATCGCCCCCTTTGCCTGGCACATCCGCCACCAGACCCCGTATACCCTCTACAAGGCCGCCATGACTTTTGACGGTCAGTTAGCCACGGCCAGCGGCGATTCGCGCTGGGTGTCCTCGCCGCCAAGCCGCGAGCGGGTTCATCAATTGCGTGATCAGGTCGATGCAATTATGGTTGGCATTGAAACCGTTCTGGCCGATGATCCCCAATTGACGACCCGCCTGCCTGAGGGGGGGCGAGATCCCCTGCGCATTGTGGTCGACAGCCGTCTGCGCATCCCCCTGGACAGCCGGGTGGTGAATCTGAACTCAAAGGCCAAAACTTTGATTGCGACAACCGACCAGGCCGATACCGATAAAATTTCTGCACTGCAGGCTGCGGGTTGTGAAGTGCTGGTTCTTCCTGCCGATGCCGGCAGAGTCAGCCTAACAGAGCTCTGGCGTCAGCTGGGTGCTCGCGGGGTGCAGTTTTTGCTCCTTGAAGGTGGGCGCACCCTGGCGGCTGAAGTTTTGCGCCACCGGCTGCTGAATGCAATCCAACTCTATCTGGCTCCCAAACTGGTGGGCGGGCAGGGCCGTGCAGGCCTGTTTGCCGGCCAGGGCTGCGAACTCATGGCCGAGGCTCTGGAGCTGGGCCCCCTTGAGGTTGAGAGGGTAGGGGAAGATCTGTTGCTGACGGCGGAGGTGAAAGCATGTTTACCGGACTGATTGAAGCAACCGGTCAAATAGCCAGCCTGGTCTCAACTGAACAGGTCTGGCAGCTTAGAATAACCACACCCTTGGTGAAAGAAAATTTACACTTGGGCGAGAGCATTGCGGTGAACGGCGTCTGTTTAACTCTCACCGGTCAGGATACGCAGAGTTTCACTGCCGATATTTCTTCGGAAAGTCTCAGGGTGACCACCCTCGGTCAGCTGAAAATTGGCACCCCGGTTAATCTCGAACGGGCCTTGCGCCTCTCGGATCGTCTGGGGGGGCATTTGGTGAGTGGCCATGTTGATGCCATCAGTCATTTGCGTGCAATTCATCCCGAAGGTTCGGCCCGGCGTCTCGAATTTGATCTGCCCCCTGAAATTGTGCCCTATCTGGCCGCAAAGGGTTCCATCGCTATTGACGGCATCAGTCTGACGGTTAACCAGGTTCGGGAAAAAAGTTTTTCGGTTATGATCATTCCTCAGAGCTTGGCTATGACCACCCTCAATCACTTGCGCTCCGGTACCCCGGTGAATTTAGAATCAGATCTGTTGGCGCGCTACGTCGAAACCCTGCTCAGAAGCCGAGGGGCGCAGCCCGGAAGCACCGGTGCACTCTCACGCGAGTTTCTTGCCAAGAATGGTTTTCTGTGACATGATCCGCCCCGATATTTACGTGTTTTTAGAAGCGATAGAGAAAGAAGAAATAACATGTCCGTTGCTAAAATAACCGCTGCCCTCGAAGATATTCGTGCGGGGAAAATGGTGATCCTGGTCGATGATGAAGATCGTGAAAATGAAGGGGATCTGACCATGGCTGCCGAACTGGTGACGCCGGAAGCGATTAACTTCATGGCCACCGAGGGACGTGGTCTGATCTGTCTGTCGTTAACCGAAGATCGCGCTGATTATCTTGATTTGCCGTTGATGGTGACCGACAACAGCTCTTCCTTTGGCACCGCTTTTACTATATCTATTGAAGCCCGCAAGGGCGTCACCACGGGTATCTCCGCGGCCGATCGTGCGCGGACGATTCAAGTCGCCCTGGCTGACGAAACCACGGCCTATGATCTGGCGCGCCCCGGCCATGTTTTTCCCCTGCGTGCGCGCAAGGGTGGGGTGATGGTGCGCACCGGTCAGACCGAGGGTTCGGTTGATCTGGCACGCCTGGCCGGTATGAAGCCTGCCGGTGTGATCTGCGAGATCATGAACGCTGACGGCACCATGGCGCGTATGCCGCAACTGATCGAGTTTGCCGAAAAACACGCGCTTAAAATTGTCAGTATTGCCGATCTCATCGCCTATCGTATGCGCAAGGAATTGCTGGTGCGAAGGGTGGCCGAGACCAGCCTGCCCACCAGTTTCGGTGGCGATTTCCGCACGATTGTCTATGAAAACGATGTCGATTCCTCCCAGCATATTGCCCTGATCAAAGGTGAAATCGACCCAGACAAGCCCGTATTGGTGCGCGTGCATTCCGAGTGTCTCACCGGTGATGTCTTTGGCTCAGAGCGCTGTGATTGTGCCGAACAGTTGCACGCCGCAATGGCACAGGTTGAGCGCGAGGGTGCGGGCGTTATCTTGTATATGCGGCAGGAAGGCCGCGGAATCGGCCTGGTGAATAAAATCAAGGCCTATGCTCTGCAAGATAAGGGGCGTGATACGGTAGAAGCCAACGAGGAGCTCGGTTTTGGTGCCGATTTGCGTGATTATGGCATCGGGGCCCAGATGCTCACTGATCTGGGAATTAACAAGCTGCGCCTGATGACCAACAATCCCAAAAAAATTGTCGGCCTTGAAGGCTATGGCATCGAAATTTGTGAACGCGTGCCGATTGAAATTGCCGCCCATGCAACCAACTTGAAATATTTACAGACCAAGCGTCAGAAGCTTGGACATTTGCTCGATCTCTAAATCTGCGTGAAAACGCAGTGTCCGGTGGAAAGGAACACTGTCATGCCACACATAATCGAAGGAAATCTCGAAGCTGCCGGGTTCAAATTTGCCCTGGTCGTCAGCCGCTTCAACAGCTTTATCTGTGACCGACTGCTGGAAGGCGCGGTGGATACTTTGCTGCGGCATGGAGCCGTTGCTAAAAATTTGACCATCGTCAAGGTGCCGGGG
The DNA here is from genome assembly GCA_009993495.1 of Deltaproteobacteria bacterium. Classification (GTDB taxonomy): domain Bacteria; phylum Desulfobacterota; class Desulfuromonadia; order Desulfuromonadales; family Geopsychrobacteraceae; genus Geopsychrobacter. Next base: position 6,978 of record JAACTI010000007.1, read on the forward strand.
GCCTTTGAAATTCCACTCGCAGCACAAAAACTTGCGCGCAGTGGCACCTACGACGCCCTGATCTGTCTGGGGGCGGTTATCCGCGGCGGCACCCCACATTTTGAATATGTCAGTGCCGAAGTTTCCAAGGGGGTCGCCAGCGTCTCTCTTGAGAGCGGTGTGCCGGTTTCTTTTGGCGTCTTGACGACCGACAGTGTGGAACAGGCCATCGAACGTGCCGGTACCAAGGCGGGCAACAAGGGCAGTGAGGCCGCCATGGGTGCGATTGAAATGGTGAATTTATGTCGGTCGCTTTAATTTCCTGATTTTGAAAAAAAGGTCGTGAACTCCCCTATGTCAATTCCCTATCGAAGACTCGGTCGCGAGTGTGCCCTCAAGGTGCTCTTTGCCCTGCGTCATGCTGAAAACCCTGATCCCGATCAAGTGTTGCGCCAATTTTGGGGAAATTTTCGCTTCGCCGATGATGCCCTGGGCGAACCGGTTGATCCGCAAAATCGTCCGGTGCCTGAGATTGCTAAATGCTTTGCCGAGCAGCTGGTACGGGGCATTGTTGCTTATCGCCCGGAAATTGATCAAAAAATTGCAACTGTCGCCCAAAATTGGTCCCTCGATCGGATGAATGCGGTCGATATCAGTATTTTGCGCATGGCCTGCTATGAAATTTTGTATCTTGATGATATCCCGGCACCTGTCACCATGAACGAAGCGATTGAAATCGCCAAGCGTTACGGTACCAAAGAATCGCCCGCTTTCGTCAATGGCCTGCTCGACAAAATTGCCAACCGAGCGGAAGCGCAACAGAAAAACTCTTGACCCGCAGAACTCAGGATCTCCTTATGCAGAAAAAAACGATTAATGTCGGCTTGCTCGGCTTTGGTACCATTGGCACCGGAGTTGTACGCCTGTTTCAGAAAAACGCAGAATTGATAGCCCACCGCACCGGCGTGAACCTGCAACTGGCGCGGATTGCCGATCTCGATACCACCAGTGATCGCGGCGTTACCTTGCCCGCCGGCATGCTGACGAATGATGCCGATGCGCTGCTGACGGATCCTGAAATCGACCTGGTGATTGAACTCATTGGCGGGTACACGCCCGCCTTGCAATTCATCCTTAAAGCCATTGCCCATGGTAAGCATATCGTCACGGCGAATAAGGCATTGATGGCGGTTCATGGCCAGGAGATTATTGCCGCGGCCAGCCGCGCCGGAGTCGATGTGATGTTTGAAGCCGCGGTTGGCGGTGGTATCCCGGTTATTTCGGCCATCAAAGAAAACCTGTGTGCTAATCGTTTTTCCACGGTGCTGGGCATTCTTAATGGAACCTGCAACTTTATTTTGACCAAAATGACCGATGAAAAGGGCGATTTTGCCCCGGTTCTGGCCGAAGCTCAAAGTCTTGGCTATGCCGAAGCCGATCCGACTTTCGATATCGAGGGGGTTGATACCGCCCACAAGATTGCTCTGCTGGCGGCCATCTGTTTTGGTACGCAAATCGATTTCAGTCAGGTTTATACCGAGGGCATCACCGGAATTACCGCTGTCGATATCGATTTTGCCGCACGGCTCGGTTACAAAATCAAACTACTGGCAATTGGCAAGCAGCGTAAAGATTCGGTTGAGGTGCGCGTTCATCCGACCATGTTGCCGGTTGATTACCAGCTCGCCGAAGTTGACGGTGTGTTTAACGCGGTGCGGCTGTCGGGTGATTTTCTCGGCCCGGCGATGTTTTATGGTCGCGGTGCCGGTATGGAGGCGACCGCCAGCGCGGTGGTCGGCGATGTTATGGCCATTGGACGTAATATCGCCGTCGGCGCAGCGGGGCGCACCCCGATTATGGGGTGCTGGCCGCAGCATATTGCCCAGCAGCCCATTTGCCCCATGAGTGAAATTATCAGTCGTTACTATCTGCGCGTAACGGCCGTTGATCAGCCCGGTGTCCTTGCCAAGATTGCCACCATTCTGGGGCAGTATAATATCAGCATTCAGTCCATGCTGCAGCCCGAGTGCCACGCTGCCGATTCGGTGCCGATTGTGTTGATGACCCATGCTGCGCGCGAAGCCGATATTAACCAGGCCCTGCTGAAAATCGATGCCCTCGATATTATTGCGCAGCCCACCTGTCTGATTCGGGTCGAGAACGATCTGGATTGAAATCCGATTTTTTCCTGCTTGACAATCAAACTCCACGCTGATAGTTACTTTATAATAACTATCAGCGTGGAGTTTTTTTATGCAGCAACCCACCCCCCGTCAACAACAGGTTTACGATTTTATCGCCGATTATCAGCAGCAAAAAGGTTACGCACCCAGCTTGCAAGAAATTGCGGCACATCTGAAAATTCACGGCAATCTCGGGGTGATGCGCCATTTGCAGGCCCTCGAAAAAAAAGGTCTGTTGCACCGCACGGCGGGCAGTTCACGCGGAATTGTGCTGTGCGGTCAGGCTCAGAGCCTGCGCTTGCCGGTGCTTGGCCGCGTCGCGGCGGGGAATTTGAGCCTGGCCTTTGAAGAGCTGGAGGGCTACCTCTGTGTCGATCCCTCCCTGGTCCATGGCGAGAAATCTTTTGCCTTGCGCGTCAAGGGCGATTCGATGATTGAGGCCCAGATCGCGCCGGGCGACCTGGCGATTGTGCGCCCCCAGGCCAGCGCTGATAATGGCGATATTGTCGTGGCTATGCGGAATGGTGAGGCCACCCTGAAACGCTTTTTTCGTGAAAAAGATCACATACGATTGCAACCGGCAAACTCACGTCTGATGCCGATTCTCTTGTATCCTGCCGACGGTGAGGTGCAGATTCTCGGCAAGGTCACTGCGATTGTCAGAACCCTGGCATAACATCATGCCGATGCGTAGAGAAAATATTCGTGTTGGGGTCGTGCATGGGCCCGGCAGTAAAATTCGGCCGGTGTGGTTCGATCTGCAGCGGCGCAAGCACCAGATCTGCACTATCACCAACACTTGGCGTGAACGGGTCGGTCAGGTTGAGCTGCTGCATTTTTGCGTGACCGACGACGGTGCCTTGTACGAATTGACCTACAATTTGTCCAGCGGTTGCTGGCACCTGCTGCTGGTAGAAGCCCTGTGACTCCGCGTCAGATCATGCATATTGATATGAACGCCTTTTTTGCTGCAATTGAGCAACAATCTCATCCGGCGCTGCGCGGTCAGCCGGTGGCAGTCGTCGGCAGCTCCCAGCGCACCATTATTCTGACCGCGTCTTACGAGGCGCGCCCTTTTGGGGTCAAAACCGGCATGACCCTGAACGAAGCGCGCCAAAAGTGCCCGGCGCTGCAACTGGTGGTTGCCAATAATCGCCTTTACACCGAGATCTCCCGCCGTATTGTTGCGCTTTTTCACCATTACACGCCCCAGGTACAGGTCTTTTCTATTGATGAAGCTTTTCTCGATGTCAGCGGATCGCTCAAGCTGTTTGGCAGCGCCGAGCGCATCGCCCAGTTGATCAAAGCGCAGCTGAAGGCGCACTTCGGTTTGCGTTGCTCGGTAGGCATTGCCCCGAATAAGCTGCTGGCCAAGCTCGCCTCAGAAATGCAGAAGCCCGATGGTCTCACTCTGATCGCGCCCGCCCAGGTTGCCGCGGTGCTTGAAGATCTGCCGATTGGTGAACTTTGCGGCATCGGGCGCCAGACGCAGCACAAACTCGAACAACTGGGGATTTACACCTGTGGGCAGCTGGGGCGTTTTTCGCCGCGGGTGCTGAAATCGCGTTTTGGGGTGATCGGCGAGCGGCTGGTGCTCATGGGGCAGGGGGTCGATAACAGTCCGGTGGTGCCTCCGCAAGAGGAACCCGAAGTCAAAACAGTGGGCCACAGCATGACCCTGAAACGCGACCTTGAAGACCGGGGGGAAATCGCACGCTTTCTGCTGCAACTGGCCGAAATGGTCGGACGGCGCGCACGGCGGTACGGCGTGAGTGGGCGCACAATCACCCTGACCATTCGCTATGCCGATTTTTCCACCTTCAGCCGCCAGCAGGTGCAGGCTCAGCCTGTCAGCCAGAGCGAGGAGATTTATCGGGCTGCGCTGCGGATCCTCGACCGCCTGCTCCTCGGCCAGCCGGTTCGTCTGCTGGGGGTGCGCCTGTCGCGTTTGGAATACCGCACGCGCCAGCTGTTGCTGTTGCCTGAAGAGCGCCGCCGGCAGCAATTAACCGGTGCTCTCGATGAGGTGAATGACCGTTTCGGTGAATTTACCCTGATGTCGGCCAGTTTACTGGGGGTTAAAGGCAAGGGCAGTCATGTCATTTCCCCGGCCTGGCGCCCTGAAGGTATCCGCAATGTGGGGGTGGATTAAGCCGGGCTGGTAACTTTTCAGCTCCGTAGAAACAGAGCCCGAGGCATCCATTCCACGGGCCGCATGAATCCATCCTTGGAGCTTAGCTGTCGCCATCCGGGCGACAGCTAACCGTTCCATGGCTGCCCCGGACTCTGCATACTGAAGAGTTACCCAGGCTGCGTGTTTTACGCAAATCGAGTAAGCGTTGGGTTAATTGATTCAGGTTTTGTCCCGATGTTTCAAGCTGGGGAAATTGCGCGTAGGCTGGAGCACGTTGGGCAAGTAATGCGTTAATCTTTGCCAGGGGATCTGTTTGCTGGAGCAAAGGGCGGATATGCTGCTGGCGGGAAACCCGGGCGAGAAGCTCTTCCGGCGGCGCGGTCAGGCAAACGATCAAGCCGCTTTTTTCAAGCAAAACAACATTTACCGGATTGAGTACCAGCCCGCCGCCGGTGGCAATCACCAGCCCGTGCTCAGCCGCCAATCTTTCCACCAGCCTGGTTTCTAATTGGCGGAAAGCCGCTTCTCCTTCATGGGCAAAAATGTCGGCAACACTTTGCCCGGTCTGGGCTTCAATCTGCTCATCGGTATCCACAAAATCGTAACCCAGAACTTTAGCCAGATGCCGGCCCAGGGTTGTTTTGCCGGTGCCCATGAAGCCGGTTAAAATAATATTGCTTTTATTCATTGATGATTCGCCCCTTTCGGCTCAAGTGCCGTGCTTGAAGCGACGCTCCTGCCGCCCCACCTATTCTGCTCTTTTCAGGCAGGCGTTCGACCCGATTGCCGTAAAATTTCAGCGCGAACATAGAAGTAAGCTCCCCAGACTGTCAAGCCCGTCGGCCTCGGAGACCTGCACCGGCGGCTGATAGCAGGTTTTTATGGGCAGACCTTATCTTTGGGTGCGTTATTTTCTTGTATCCAAACCTTATTTTTGGCATAATTTTCCGTTTTTCAAAATTAACGAGTATCTGAAGGGTTCGAACTATGCCACACACAATTCGCAATATCGCTATCATCGCTCACGTTGACCACGGCAAAACCACTCTGGTGGATGCCATGCTGGTACAGTCGGGAGTTTTTCGCGAACATCAGGCCATTACTGAACGCGTGATGGACAGCAACGACCTTGAAAAGGAACGGGGCATCACCATTCTGGCCAAAAATCTATCGGTTCAGTTCGGCGAGCTTAAAATCAATATTGTCGATACCCCCGGCCATGCCGATTTCGGGGGTGAAGTCGAACGGATTTTGAAAATGGTCGATTCGGTGCTGCTGCTGGTCGATGCCTTTGATGGCCCCATGCCCCAGACCCGCTTTGTGCTGAAAAAATCCCTGGAACTGGGGTTGAAGCCAATTGTCGTGATCAACAAGATCGATCGGCCTGGTGCCCGCCCGACTCAAGTGGTTGACATGGTGTTTGATCTGTTTTGTGAATTGAATGCCGATGAGAAGCAGCTGGATTTTCCCATCGTGTATTCCAGTGCCAAGTTTGGCATTGCCAAGGCCGAACTGGCCGACGAATCGGACAATTTGCTTCCCCTGTTCAATGTCATCCGCGACCGGGTTGACCCGCCATCCGGTGACCCTGCCGCTCCTTTTCAAATGCTGGTGTCGAATATCGATTACAACAAATTCATTGGACGCACTGCAACCGGAAAAATTTCCAACGGCATCATTCGGGCCGGTGAAACGGTGGCGCACATTGATCGCACCGGCAAAATTCATAACGGGCGCATCAGTAAATTGCTCGG
>JAACTI010000408.1 GCA_009993495.1 Deltaproteobacteria bacterium
TGCCTCGGTAAAAAGTCAGGCTGCCATTTTCAGCTCAAATGGGTAGCAAGGTACATGATGGATGAAAAAGTTGGTAATTGCGGTCCCGAAGGCTTGCATTTGCTCTTTGACAATAAAAATAAGTTGAGCCAGGGGCGATTTGGGCCCCGGACCGGTCACGGCGGCCCCCCTTCTGGCCCGGCGCACCGCGGTGGCCCGATAGAGGTTCACCCCCACGGCCTTTAAGGTGGCACAGAAGCGCACCGCTTTGAGGCCCCGAACTCGCAGGTGTTTGACCCCGGTCAGCCGGTCGTATTGGGACATGGTGCCCTCAACGCCGGCCCGCCAGCGGTAACGGTCTCGAAACTCCTCGGTCTGCTGGTGGGTGCGGCGCTGTGCCAGACGAATGCCCTTCTCATCGTAGCGCAGATAGTGATAATGCTTTCCAGGTTTGACCGGGCAGCGGGCGCGTTGGGGACAGGCCTGGCAGCTGGGCGATGCAAAGGCGGCTCTATACCGGTGCTTGCGGCAGTTCACGGCCACCGGCGCCTCCCCTTGGGGGCAGGCCAGGACCAGGCCTTCCGGCGACATTTGAAAGTCCGCCAGAGCAAAGCCCGCCGCCGGGGGCGGCCCAGTCACGGGGGCAACGACCTCCACGTTCAGGGCCGCGGCCTGCTGGCAGTTGTCGTCGCTGCCATAAGGAGTGTCCGCCAGGACTTCTTCCGGCCCCAGTTCACGGGCTTGGGTATCTTCCAGAGCGGGCAACAAGGCCTGGGTATCACTCTCATAGGCCGGCGCCACCGCCACGTGGGTAATGAGATTCAGGGTCTGGGCCTTGACCTGGGGAGCCTCCGAGTCACAGTAGGTCTCCATCACCTGCACCTGGTAGCCCTGCCCCTTATGGCCGCTGTAGCCGGCCTCAGGATCGGAGGGATTCTGCAGGGATTTCGAGGAAATCTCCCGGGCCGGCTTAACGGTTATTTCCTCCGGGCCGCGGTCGGCCGCCGGCTTCACTTCACAGTGCTCGTCCAACACCCGCTGAAGCATGCGGTAGCTCAACATCTTGGCGACTTCTGGATGCTCTCCGAATCTCTCCACCAGGAGGAAAATTTCCTGACACACGGAAGCCAGTTTCTGGGCGGATTCCGACGGCTTGACCTGGGAAAAGCAACCGAGCGCCTTCTTACCGAGATACCGGTCCACCAGCTCCGGCGAAAGGAAGGCATAGAGTTCGGCATGTTGCCGCTTGAGATTGACCAGAAACCGGTGCATACATTTGACCAACAGCCCCAGGCGGCCCAGACGACGCATGTTGGACTTGATGTGCACCGAATCCAGCCGCTGCTTGCTGGGATCGACCTGAAAGACCCGGGCCAGCTTTTCGGTAACCTGATCAAACAAGACCGTGTCCAACTCCTGGTCGGTGACCTTCTTGCGTATGTTCCACAAGGTCTTGGGACACATATACTTGGCGGCATCGCCCTCCCCGGTAATATTGAGGGCGTAGTGCCACTGCTCATGGAAGGCCAGTTGATTGACCGTATCGTCATCCGTTAGGTCTTGCATCTGCTGGAGCACCAGGACACCCAAGATGGTATACAGCTCTTTCGAGGGGCGGCCGAAATCCGCCCGGAACCAGGGGGCGATTTGCTCCACCGGCAACTCCGCCAGGATTTCTTGGCGGAACAGCCCGGCCCAGGAGTTGTCCAACAGCTTGCGCCGCTTGGGACCTAAGTGCGCCCAGGGGTCAATCAAGTGGCCTTGTCGGGGGTCGTTGCGACTAATCATGATTTTTCGATTAACCCTTTGATTTTTCATAATATTATGACATAAAAGCCAGCAGGGCGCAAGAAAAAAATACCATAATCCCAAATTATTTTAGATAGTTAAACAAAACTACTTTTT
>JAACTI010000008.1 GCA_009993495.1 Deltaproteobacteria bacterium
TTATGAATAAAGTTTTACAACCGTCATGGATCTGCGGAGTGCTGCCGGCCTTGTTTACACTGGTTATTTTGCTGACGGGCTGTGCCCCTCAGCCACCGGCAAAGCCTTCGATCAGCGAACAAGCCCTGCAACATAATTTCAATGGCGTGCGCGCCACTCTGGATTCCAATTTTGTCTATGCCCGGCAACAATTTGACCTGTCCCAACAGCTTTATGCTTCCATTGAAGAGAATGAGGGGCGCCTGCTCCCGCTGCTGAACTTGTCACGTTTGGAGCGACGCCTTGGCTTGCTTGAGGCTGCCACCGAACATAGTGATCTGGCCCTTCGTCTTACCGGGGTTGCCCCTGCAGAAGAACTGGCTTTTGAAAAGGCTTTGATCCTGCTCCAGCAGGGGGAATTGTCCCAGGCCGCAAACTGGGCGGAAAAGGCCCTTGCTTGGTCTACTCCAGATCAGCGGTCTCGCAATTGGAATCTTCTTGGTCGTATCGCCTTAGAAATCGGTGACCTGACCACAGCGCAAAAGTGTGTGAACGCCGCATTGACGGCCAAGCCGCCCATAACTGCGATTGAGCAGGCCAACAGTCTGCGTTTGCAGGGGCAGATATTTTTGCAGCAAAAAAATCTGCAGCAGGCAGAAATCGCTTTTAAACAAGCCTTAGAGCTCGACAAACAACAGGAATTGGGGTCACGCATGGCCGCCGACCTTGAAGGCTTGGCTGACATTTCTTTGCAGGGGCAAAATCGCGTCGCCGCCGCCGCTTTTTTGCAACGCGCTCTGAACTTGCGTATTTACAATCATGACGTGTCGGGTGCCTGTGAGGTTTTTGTCCGTTTAAAACCCCTGTGCCAGGCTCCAGACTCCTGCGGAGACCTGTTTTTTGAACTGCAAAAGCGCCTGCAATGCGACTGAGAAGTGAGCGCAATTCGCATGTGCGCCTTTGCTTAGTCCCCAAGGGATGCCCATGAAGCCGGGCCATAATCTTTTGATTCAAAAAATCTATGCAGCGCTGCTTATTGGGATCTGTGCTGTTCTTTGTGCGCTGACTCTCCAGGCCGTGGGCTGGTTGGAAGAGCTTGAATGGAAGACCTTTGATGTGCGCGCAAGACTGGCGCGTAGCGCTAAACCACCCCCCGCTGAGATCGCAATAATCCTCATTGACGAAGCCTCTCTGCACATGATGAATCCCCTGGTGGGAAGATGGCCCTGGCCGCGTTCAATCCATGCGGATACCATCGATTTTCTCGCCTCCGCGGGTGCGCGTTGGATTGTTCATGATATTCTGTTTACCGAAAACGAGAAGAATCAGGCTGGGGGCTCTCGCGGGCTTGGTGAAAATGATAAACGTTTAGTTGCTGCGGCTGCTGCCGCCGGTAATCTCATTTCCGCCGTTCAGCTGGTTCAGGATCAGACGGACTCTTTCAATGCGACTTTACTGAACCGTCCGCTGCCAGAAATTTTCAAGCAAAAATTTACTTTAAACCTGGAGACTTCTCCCAGGGGGATACCGGCAAGCAACAAGGCCTATCTTCCCTTTAGCGAACTGGTCGAAAAATCGGCGGCCATCGGCTTGGTCGATTTCGCGCCGGATCGGGATGGCGTTTATCGCCGTGCGCAGCTGATAAGGAGCTATAACGGCAATTATTATCCCAGTTTAGCCCTGTCAACGCTTCAAGATCGCTGGGTTCCTGTGGCGCAAAGCGCTCATTCTTTGCTGTTGAAGTCACCAACAAATGCTGAAAATCTGCAAATTCCCCTGGATCCCGACGGTCAGTATTTGATCAATCCGTATCTTGAATTCGAGACCTATTCCATGAGCGGGTTGCTCCTGACGATGAAGATGCTTCGCCAGGGGCAGATAGAAAACCTGCCTCTCGATCCGGCGGAATTTAAGGATAAAATTGTTTTTGTCGGTGCCAGTGCGGTTGGGGTCGAGGATCTGAAAATCACCTCATTTGGCTCTCTGCAACCGGGGGTCTTTTTGCATGCCGCAATTGTCGGCAATGTGCTTGAGAGAGATTTTTTGCGTCAAGCTTCGTCGGCCTTCGAATTACTTGTTTTGGTCATTCTTTCGGTGTTATTGCCCTTGACGATTTTAGTCGGGCGCAAAAACAGCTGGCGGGTTATTGCGCCCGTTTTTTTGTTTGTTCTCCTTGTGACGGCAAACTATCAAGTTTTTGTGCATGGTGTGGTTCTTGACATGGTTTTGCCTGCGACCGGGATGTCCCTCGCTTGGCTGGGTTCTTTAGCGCGGCTCAGTGCCACCGAGGGGCGCGATAAAAAACGCATTCGGGCCATGTTTGGTCAATATGTTTCACCCCAGATTCTTGAATCCCTCACCGCCAATGCCGCCCGTGGATTGTTGCAGGCCGAAATAGGGCGTCGTGAACATCTGTGTATCCTCTTTTCCGACATTCGGGGTTTTACCCGTTTGTCGGAAAATATGGCTGCCGAAGATGTCGTCGAAATTCTCAATGGTTATTTTCGTGGCATGGTCGATATTATTTTTTTACGTAAAGGAACCCTGGATAAATTTATCGGCGATGCTATTATGGCCTTCTGGGGCGCACCCCTGCATATAAAACAGCCCGCACGCCAGGCCGTAACTGCGGCAGTTGAAATGACAAAATGGTTGGAAGTCTACAATCAGAGCCTCGTTGAGCGTGGGGTGAGTCCATTGGAAATCGGTATTGGACTGCACAGTGGTTCTGTCATTTTGGGGAATATCGGTTCAGAAAAAAAACTCGATTTCACCATAATCGGCGACAATGTGAATCTGGCGTCGCGCCTTGAAGGTTTGACGAAAACCTATGGGTGTCGGGTGTTGATTTCAGACAGCACGCGCCAGGAAATCGGTGACGATTTTATCTGCCGTGTCCTCGATTTTGTACGCGTTAAAGGTAAAAAACAACCGATTAAAATCTTTGAAGTTCTGGCGATGCCGACAGACGAGCCGGATCAGCGACGCCTGGCGCAGAAGCGTGCGGAAATTACGGACTCTGCCTTTCATTACTATTTGCAGCAAGAGTGGAAATTGGCCGACGTGGCTTATGCCAGCCTGGGCGATTTAGCGGTCAATGACCCATTGATGCCTCTGTTTATGGCCCGCTGTCACATCTATCAGCAACAAAGCCCCGGAATAGAGTGGGATGGGGTCTATCAGATGACAACCAAATAAAGGAGGAGTCTCGTGTTTAAACGGTTTTTTATCCCCCAAATTCTCGTGATTCTGGCCCTGCTCTTGGCAGGAGTACCGGCAATTTCTGCGCTGGCCGACGAGGTTTTCGTTCAGAGCCAGCGGGCCTCAATTTTAACTGCACCCCGTTTTGGCGCACCAGCGCTTGTTGATGTCCGACAAGGCGAACGGCTTGTCAGCGAAGGGAAAGAAAAGGGTTGGTACAAGGTTTCATACGCCAATCAGCACGGCTGGATTTTTGGTTTTTTGGTTGGCCCGCAGGCTCCTGAGGGGGTTGTTTCATTGCTGGACAAGGCCGATACCCAACAATTTGCTGAAGGGGCACGTCGTCGGGCTAGTGGTTTTACCACGGCTGCTGCGGCACGCGGTCTTCAGGACGACCGAAGAAGAGTCAGCCAAAAATATCAGCTGGATTATGACGGCGTTGAATGGATGGAGCAGATCTCTATTCGCTCGGAGGACGCACTCATTTTTATGACGAATCAGGAGGAGGCGCACTGATGAAAAAGTTTTTTTGGCGATCGGTCATTTTGATTTTTCTGCTGAGTGGAGCCTCTGCGGTCAATGCGTCGGATTTCCGTGCTCGTCTGTCGTCTCAGCTGAGTCAGAAGAGGAATCTTGACGATATCAGGGCCGAAATCAGCTTTGGTCGTGATGTCGCTGCGCGCATTCTCGGGACAATTCCCCTGGTGCGCGATGAGGCTTTAACCCTTTATCTCAATCGCATTGGGGTTGCTCTTGCCGCCAGTGCCAATCGCCCGGATCTGGCTTTCCATTTTGCTCTTCTTGACAGTGATACGGTGAATGCTTTTGCCGCGCCAGGTGGGTATGTTTTCGTGACCCGTGGGGCGCTGAAATTAATGGCTGACGAGGCCGAACTTGCCGCAGTGCTCGCCCATGAAATTGCTCATGTCGCTTCGCGGCATATTGTCAATGAATTGCGAATTCGCAGCCAGGATACTACCGGGATGAGCCTTACCTCCCTGATTGTCGGCTCTTCCGACCCGGTTCGGTTGGCACTGCAACAGATGGTCGATCAGGCGGTCAATATTTTGTTTAAGCGCGGCTATAAGCAGCAGGATGAATTCGAATCGGACAGAATCGGTACCATGCTCCTGGTTTTTTCGGGGTATGATCCCACTGCCCTGAAGCGGTATCTGCGCAAGATTCCGACTCTGGAATCTCAGTCGACCAAGGATCTGAGCCGAACTCACCCCCCATTGTCACAACGGATTGCTAAAATTGAAACATTTGCCCGGCAAAATGAGTTTTTTCGCCTGAAACAAGGGACTCTTCATCAAGAAAGGTTTGAATCCTATGTGCGCTCACATTAAAAAATGGAAACTTATTGCTGCTCTTTGCGGTGTCTTGATATTTTCACCTCTTGCCGCTTTCGCCGATGATTTTCACTACGTCAATATTCTGGTGGGTGACCGGGCCGCAGACATGGGAGGAGCTTATACGGCCATTTCTGATAACGCCGCGGGGAGCTTTTATAATCCAGCCGGAATCGCTTTTGGTCAGGGCAGTAATCTTTCCGCCAGTGTCAACGGTTTCAGCCGTTCAACGAAAAAATATCAGGACGCCATGACGCAAGAAAATGGGGTCAAAGTAGACTGGGAACAGGATTCTTCAATTCTTCTACCCAACTTTTTTGGTACCACCTATGATACCCGGCTGGGAACCTTTGGTTTTTCCTATGCCGTACCCGATTCTGTCCAGCGGCGGCAGGATCAGACCTTCAATAATATTCAGTCCTCTGTGGCGGGAAGTTATATCGGTGAGTACCGTCTGAATATCGACGATGTGGATAATCTCTATTATTTCGGTCCCTCTTATGCATATAAACTGAGCGAAACCTTTTCTCTGGGGTCGACGGTTTATGTCACTTATCGCGATTCAACGATTATCCGCAATTCTTTTTTAACCCTTAACAATTCATCCAATGGTGCTCAAACGGGTTTTGAGTGGCGCAATTCTTATGTGACTTTGACCGAATGGGGAGTGAGGCCCACTTTGGGGGCCATCTGGTCGCCGCGAGAAAAAATTGCCCTGGGATTAACCCTGTCAAAACGCTTTAATTTTTCCACTGATCGTGCCGTTGCCAATACCATTAACCGCAATGTCGGCGCTGATCCTAATAACCCTTTGCTTAGCCTGTCTAGTAGCTCTGCTGACCGGGATTTCCCCCTGGAAGTCAAGCTGGGGCTTGCCTACTTTGCTTCGCCCGCGCTGCTTTTAGCTGCCGATTTGAGCTTTTACAGTGGTTCCGGTGATTTTCGACGTGACGTACAAACGATTCGTTTCACGGATCAAACGCTGAGCGCGGCAACACCACAGTCCGATGAGATGGCCACCGTGGTTAATTTTGCCTTGGGCGCTGAATATTATCTGAATGAACGTTATGCCGTGCGTGGCGGTCTTTATAGTGATTTTGCCAATACCGACCAGGTGAAAAATGATGGGTTAACCGCAAACCAGCCGGAACATATTGATCTTTACGGGGCAACTCTGAGCTTGACACGTTATACGCGCTCAACCTCGACAACCTTGGGTGTCGGTTATGCCTATGGCAATGGCGATGCCCAAATTGTTGCCGATAGCCCCAAAGTCCAGTCCGTCGAAGTTCGCAATTTGCAGATGTTCCTTTCTGCGGCGTACAATTTCTAAATCTGACCCTGTGGTGTTCCACCCGAAAGGTTATTGGCTCCATGAAACTTAACATTCTTGGTTGTGGTGGGTCTGAATCGCCGGATATTCATCCTCCGGCGTTTTTGGTGGATGATTTTTTATTGCTGGATGCGGGGGTCATCAGCGCCGTGCTTTCGCCCGAGGCGCAACAGAAGATTACCCATATTCTTATCAGCCATGCGCACCATGATCATGTGCGTGGGTTGCCGTCTTTTTTTGATAATCTGATTGTTGCCGGCCAGCAGAAAGCCGTGCAGGTTATTGCCGGCGAAGAGACTTTGCGGGCGGTTTCTGAACACCTTTTTAATGACGCAATCTGGCCTGATTTCAGTCGCCTGCCCTCGATCGAACGGCCAGTTTTGTCTTGGCGATCCATTGAGCCTGGGCCGGATTTGCACCTGGGCGACTATGTCATTTCGGCTTTTGTCGTTAACCATTCGGTGCCGACTTTGGCCTTTCGTATCCAGCATCAGGGTGTTTCCCTGTTCTACGCCAGCGACATGGGGCCGACCCCCAGTTTGTGGCGACAGATTGGTCAACCCGATGCCTTGATTATCGAAGTTTCGTTTCCGAACCAACTTGAAGACCTCGCGCTGAAAACCGGACATCTGACGCCGATCTTGATGGCGGCAGAGCTCGCCTTGCTGCCGCAACGTCCACCACAGATTTTCGTGACCCATTTAAAAACCTTTCACGCGGAGAAGATTCTCGAAGAAATTCGTGGGTTGAATATTCCTGAGCTGACAATTTTGCAAGACGGACAGCAGTTTAATCTTCGCGCGAACCCCCGTTGATCTTTTTATGGGGTCAGGCCCGGTGATTGACGACAAGCTGTTAAAATTCTTGTTATTTTTTGCTGTTTGATTTAACTTTACGATTCGTTTGAGCCCTGTGAAGTTTTCTTTCCTGTGATTTTAACGCCGAGATCCATGACGCGAATCGATCTAAAAAATTTAACGCTGCCGGAATTGACCGCACTGCTGGCGGGATTGGGTAAGGAAAAATTTCGTGCGCGCCAGATTATAAAGTGGGTCTATGCGCGGGGAATTACGTCTTTTGCTGAGATGACGGATCTGTCCAAGACTTTTCGTGAAGAATTAGACCAACGATTTTTTATTTCTGACTGGCAACCTGAAGCGATTGAAACCTCGGTTGATGGTACGCGTAAATATCTGTTCCGCTTGACTGATGGCGAAAGCGTTGAAACTGTGCGCATTCCCATGGAGAGCGGTAAGGATACTCTGTGTATTTCGACTCAGGTGGGGTGTGCGATGCAGTGTCGCTTCTGTCTCACCGGTTGCTTCGGCTTGACGCGCAACCTGCAAACTGCCGAAATTGTTAATCAGGTCTGTGCCGCGCTGAAAGACGCACCGGTGCACAATATTGTGCTTATGGGTATGGGCGAGCCGCTGCATAATCTCGATAATGTTATCAAGGCGCTTGAAATTCTTTATCTGGATGATGGTTGCGGTTTTGGTGCGCGCCGCGTAACTCTGTCAACCTCCGGGTTGGTGCCGCAAATGTACGAGCTGGCGCGACGCATCAAGGTCGGCTTGGCCGTTTCTCTCAACGCGACCAGTGATGAACAGCGTGACGAGCTGATGCCCATCAATAAAAAATACCCCCTCGCCGAATTGATGAAGGCTTGTCGGGAAATTCCCCTGGAGCCACGTCAGCGCATCACCTTTGAATACATATTGATTGGTGGGGTGAACGACAGTTTACAAGATGCCAGGCGCCTGCTTAAATTGCTGCACGGAATACGCGCCAAGGTTAATCTGATTCCGTTCAACGAACATCAGGGCTCCAATTACAAGCGCCCCCAGGCGGCAGCGGTTGAAGAATTCCAGCGTTATCTGCTTGATCGTGATATTGTCGCCATTCGACGTGCCAGCAAGGGGCAGGATATCTCCGCCGCTTGTGGTCAACTGAAGGGGCGTCTGGATCAAGACCCTCTGAAAAGACAAACCCAGGAGAAAGTTCGATGAAGCACAGGGTTATAGGAGTCATTGGCGGCAGCGGTCTTTACGCCATTGAAGGCTTGACGAAGGTCGAAGAAGTCAAGTTAGAAACCCCTTTCGGGGCGCCTTCGGATACCTACGTCACCGGCTGGCTCGGCAAGGTTAAACTGGTCTTTTTGCCGCGTCACGGCAGGGGACACCGCATTCTGCCATCTGAGGTCAACTACCGCGCCAATATTTACGGCATGAAAAAACTGGGTGTCGCGCAAATTATCTCGGTTTCCGCGGTGGGCAGCATGAAGGAAGAGATAGTACCGGGGCATATTGTGGTTCCCGATCAGTTTTTCGATCGCACCCAGGGCAAGCGCGCTTCCACTTTTTTTGGCCGGGGGATTGTCGGCCACGTGCAATTTGCTGATCCGGTTTGTCCTATGCTTTCACAGCAACTTGTGCAGGCGGCCAAGGCGGTTGGAGTCAGAGTTCATCAGGGTGGCACCTATCTTTGTATTGAAGGCCCCAATTTCTCAACTCGCGCCGAATCGAAAATTTACCGGCAGTGGGGGGTTGATATCATTGGTATGACAAATCTGCCCGAGGCGCGTCTCGCCCGGGAAGCAGAAATTTGCTATGGCACCCTGGCTTTAGCGACGGATTACGATTGCTGGCACGAAGACCACGAAGATGTTTCCGTTGAGGCGGTGATTGCCATTATTCAACAGAACGTCAGCACCGCCCGAGAAATCATTAAACAGCTTGTCAGCTCTATGGATGACGCTGAATCTGGAAATGATTGTGCCTGTGGCGACGCCCTGAAATACGCAATTATGACTGCCGCTGAATTAATTCCGCAGCAAACACGTGCTGATCTTGAGCCCCTGATTGGACGTTATTTCCCCGCAGGAGAGGCGCAATGAGTTTACTGGTTGTTGGCAGTGTGGCCCTTGATACCGTGACGACCCCCTTCGGTGAGGCGCGGGAAACCCTGGGTGGCTCAGCCTGTTATTTTTCGACTGCGGCGAGTTTTTTCAGTGATGTTCAGCTGGTGGCGGTGGTTGGTGAAGACTTTCCGCCTGAGCATGTAAGTTTTCTGCAAGAACGCAAGATCGATTTAAGCGGCTTGCAAACCAGCGCCGGGCAGACTTTTCGGTGGACCGGGCGCTATAACTATAATCTCAACGAAGCACAAACGCTTGATACGCAACTCAATGTCTTTGAAACCTTTAAGCCGCAACTCTCGGAACGACATCGTCAGGCGCAGTATGTTTTTTTAGCCAATATCGATCCCGAATTACAACTGGAGGTCTTGCAGCAGGTGGAAAAACCCTTGTTGGTCGCCTGTGATACCATGAATTTCTGGATTGAATCCAAGCGTGATGCCCTGATTAAAACTCTGGGGCACGTCGATATTTTGATTATTAATGAAGCCGAAGTCAGGCAACTGGCGGATGAACCCAACCTGGTGAAGGCCGCCCATATTG
>JAACTI010000009.1 GCA_009993495.1 Deltaproteobacteria bacterium
CGTTCAGTTGAAAAATAATGCAGGAACTATTGTGGATTTATTAGTTAATGAAATAGGTTCGTTCGCGGGCCAAGTTGACACATCTTTAGCGCCGGGCGAATATCATTTGTCCGTCAACGCAGATGGAAATTGGACTGCCAATATAACGGGATATGTCACTGCGTCCTCAACTGCACCTGTAAGCGGTGATCCTGCCTCAATCGAATTATCTGTTGCTGTTAATACTGGTGCTTATCGTCTTGTCGCAATGGTTATTGATGGCAGTGGAAATAGAGTAACTGATGGTACCCCAGTTACCTTCACCGCCTCTCCATCCTCTGTAAATATTTCTCAAAGCGCAACAACAACCAACGGTGTTGCGAGCGTTCTTTTCGAGCCAGTTTCGGCCGGTGCAACCACGCTGGTAGCTACTACCAACAACGGGATTACAAAGACCTTAGTTTATGAACAATCTGGGCCACCAGCAAATGTTACGATAAACAGTGCTCTCGGTGTTGATGAGGTGCTACCTCAAAATGGTATGACAACTATTACCGCAGAAGTTTTAGATGTAAATAATCAGCCAGTTGCCGATGGAACTATTGTTAACTTCAGTGTAGATAAGGGAACAATTTCGCCGACTTCGGCACAGACCATCAATGGTAAAGCAACGGTGAATTTTATTGCAAGCGGAATAAGCGGAACCGTTCAAGTTACTGTAACTGTTGACCCTGACGACGGATCAGCAATTATTTCACAAAGTATGCAGGTTGAAGTAGAGACGGGTGTTGCTGCTTCGGTGCTGTTAGAAAGCGTTCAACCTTCGACTATTGGAATCAAGGGTAGTGGTAGAGAAGATACGGCTTTAATCACATACCGTATTCTTGATGCCGCTGGTAACCCGGCTCTTGATGGAATAGATGTGAATTTTGAAATAGTAACAGCAACCGGCGGTGGCGAAGCACTTACGGCCTCTTCAGCTAAAACCGCAGGGGGGAAGGTTTCAGTGTCTTTGCGTAGTGGAACAACTGCTGGAACGGTGGCCGTAAAAGCATCTACTGTTGATGATTCAGATCCCAATAACCTTGTAACTGTTTCTACAATAGCCTCAGTCAGTATGGTCAGTAATCGACCTGACTCTGATCGGATTAGCCTTGGTGCTGAAACACTAAACCTGGCTGGTGGAGTAACGCTGGGTCTGCAGTCAGTGGTTCGTGCTTACTTAGGTGACCATGCTGGCAACGTTCCCCCTGATGGTACTCCTGTGAGTTTTTATTCGGAATGCGGAACCATAGGCGAAAGCACGGGTTTTGAAACAAGTACGACATTCGGGATCGCCAATGCCACGCTACAAACATCGTCTCCAACAGTACCTGACCTCGGGGGCCTCCCATATACAGTCGCCGGCGTTAATTATCCGGGTGGGAATGTCGGACTGTGCCGGGTTATGGCCATGACTCCTGGTAAAGGGGCTTTTCGCGATTTAAACGGCAATGGTGTATTTGATCAAAGTGTCGATGTTTGCGAAACAATTCAGGGTGAGCCCTATGTCGATGCGAACGATAGCGCGGCCTACGAACCTGGCGAATTTTATGTTGACGTTAACGATAATGGGCAATTTGATGCTGATGTTATCGACTGCAACACCGATGGAATGATTTGGACTAGCTCTAATTTGATGATTTCTGATCACGTAGGTGCACTGAACATTGTCCCTACGAGTTTTGAGATTCCTATAGGTGAAAGTCGGCTTATTACCTTTTCTGTTGCAGATCTTCACAAAAATTCTCTTGTCGCAGGAACAAAGGTTTTCGTTTCGCTTAATAGTGAGGCTTTGGCACAGGGCGCCAGCTTGGTCGGAACGACAACCTATGAATTTCCAGATACTGTGTCCTTAGGCCGTGATTTTGCTGTTTCTCTCGCTAGTAATCCTACGGAGATGGTGAATCCGGTTTTGCCTGCATCACCTACACCTGCGACTATAACTGTGACAGTGACCCCACCAGGTGATGCTAATAATAATGGTACGGAGATTAACGACTCGATTATTGGAATGATTAACGCCGCTGTTGCAAATAATGATAATGATACCCTTGCCAGTGGCGATCCTGCCAGTGTTGCTGTTTTGGCAGCTCGTCAACAAATATCTGTCACTGGAGTTGGGCAGATTGATCGCACAACGTTGTCGATTAAAGTGACAGACGATTCCGGACAACTGATAGATGAGTCCCTTTATAATGACCCGACGCTAAATAATATTCAGGTGCGTCTGATCACCTCGCCTCATGGTGGTGAGTATGTTGCCGGTGAGGCAAGGGATGCTGCTGGTCAAGTTGTTGTCGTCGATAGCCGTTCTGCGAGCTCAGTAATGCTACGCACTGTTAACGGTGAAGCAACCTTGAACTTGCATAGTGGAACCTTGCCTGGCAACGTCGAGGTTCAGGTGCGGGCGTTGTACGATGCTGTCGGCAATTTGTTAGTAGACCCGGTTTTTGCAAATGCCTCACAGGTTACTATTGCGTCTGGCCCTCCCCATACAATTGTTTTAACCAGTGCCAGAACTGCTTCTGTGCAAAACTTAGGTAATGGAGTGTATCGACGCAGCGGGACTGTTATGGTCACTGACCGTTATGGAAATACTGTATCGGATGGAACAACAGTCTATCTTGGTCTTGGAGATACTGTTTTGGTCGAAGGGACAGCAACCAATGTCTCTGGTTCAACTGTAACTTCTGTGCCGGGCATTTTTGATTCAACGGTCACTCGTAATGAAGCGAAACGCGGCATACAATACAATGACCGCATGGTCTTGCGCGGGGTTCCCTCTCAAGACAAAAATCGTCATGTCACATCTGCTGGCAATGGTAGCTTATCAGTGCAAGTTCCATATAGTTTAGACTATTCCAATAAAGAGTTTGCAGTTGTGGCTTCCCTGCTGGGTGGGTCTATTGGTGGTTTGAATTCTACCGGGCAAGCGATTACTGAAAATGGTTTGGCAGATATCTATGTTACCTATCCGGCAAATCCAAATACAATTGGAGTTGGGTGTGGCTCTGTGCCCCAAAAGGACTTACGCCATGCCCCACGAGGGTCGGCTAAAGTATTTGTAGTGGCAGAATCAACAGGTTTCGAGGGAGACAATAATCTTGACCCAAATATCCAGTTTAATGACCGCGCCACAATTGTTGATGAAGGACAGTTCTGTTTCGCTCCTGTTGCAGGGTTTACGCTAGAAGTTATTCCGGCAACCAAATTAACTGGTACCGGGCAGCGTACTATTGAGCTGACTGATGGTGGAGATGATATTTACCTGCCTTATTGGCCGGTAACATCTTACGTAGCATATGATAATCTGGTTAAAAAGTCAGTTTGTCGAAAGACCGGCGCCAATCAGGGCTCCTGTACTGGAGCAACTGAAAAATGGTTGGATTCTGAAGGTGTTTGTTTCGATACAAGTAAGGGAGAATTTGATTGCTTTAACGTTACGGATACGACGACTACACCGCCTACGGTTTCCCAATATTATGATTGGCTGGAGTTAACCAGTGATTTACGCGTGGATGCCTATGTCAATCCTTTTACTCTTTTGACAGATATGGATATTGACAGTGATGGATTTACAGATATTTTCGCTGCAGGAGATGTCGATGGGAACGGTATCCCGGACGATTTAAATAATGATGGCGATGCCGATCTTTTTGATGGTGATGTTGTGGGCTGGAAGTTTAATGCAGGTGTGGGGCGTTTCCTTCCAGACTATCCACCACTTGATGCTGGCCCTTATACTTTCTTTACTTACCCCTACACGTTTGAAGGTGGCAATGCAACAGCATTGGTTGTAGTTAACGGAGAATTTACTCAAACAGGAGACGCAGCAACGGTGACTTTGATTAGTGGCGATAGTGAAGCCACTATTAAGGTAGATATCCCCTAATTGTCATTTTTCTGAATACGAATTGACGCAACGTACTACTAAAAAAAATAATTCTTTAATGAAGAGCTCGCCTTGGTATCTTTTAAAAAAATTTATCAAGGCGAGTTTTTATCTGAGTTAAGAAAGGGGGGGTAAGAAAGGACACCGCTTTCAGCTTGAAGGTGAAAAAGCTTAAACACCTAAAAACACACCCATTTTAATTGATGTCGCCTACCGCTTCAGCTCCTCGTCGCCATCGCCACCAAAGGTTAAAAAAAACACCCACTTTAAACTTGCCAGCGACCGTCAGTGTCGATGTGTCCGTGGTTTGACGGTAGCCAAGGCGCTGTTTGGGAAGGTGGCGGCTTGAGGGAAGATGAATTGACAAATTTTTAGCTTCTCCATCTATATTCATAGCGCCGTAATCTGCGGCAGGGTTGCGCTCAGCTGTAGACACTTTTAATGCAATGACCCTGGGTGTGCTCAGTAATAGCACCCGTGTATTGCATGCCGGAAATTTCCGTCGGGGTTAATACCAGCTTGCGTTGTTATGGTTATATTCGTGGCAACTTCCGTTGCAGCTGAAATTCTCTGAGCTTAGGTCGGGTATCATACTCATGGATTGCGGGCTGGTTTCTGGCGAGGACAGCAGGTTGGCCCGACTGAATCTCTTGTCAAAACCTGCCTGGATGTTAGGAAATGTGAAGTGTTGGTAAGCCAAGGGGTCATCAATAGTTCCATCCTGAGAATCCGGACCATTATTGGTGTGACAAACATGGCAGGATTGGTCTGCATGTGTTGGGAACTGATGCCTCCCGGCACGGTTAGGTGCCAGGGCTGGACTGCCGTTGGGCGGATTGGCGTGGCAGCTGAGGCACTGACCTTTGCGGGTTAAGGCTGGATCTGTTTGATGACAGAATAAACAGCCGGGGCCAATCCGCGTGAAATCTCCGGCTTCCAGGGCGTGGCAGATAAAGCAGGCATCCTTTGCGGCTTGGGAACCGCCGATATCGTTGTGGGTTGCCCCCTCATTGGACGATGCATTAGAAGCGGGATCGCCAGCGACGGCGTCATACCAGCGGATGGTTTCCAGTGCACCAAAAACGGAAAAGCTTGTGGGATGGGCTGATCCGGCATTGTGGCAGCCTTCACAGCCGCGATTTCCGGCACTCTGGATGCCATAAATGAAGGAAGCGTTAGAACCTTCGCCGCCAGATTCGCCATGACAGAGTTGGCAACCCGCTAGACCCTCAGGATTTTCAGCGGAGCCTTTCGCATCACGGCGATGCGCCACTCCCAAATAGGAGCCATCTGTCGGGTGAATATGGCAATCATGGCAAGCTTCAGGGCCTTGCCCCTCAAACTGCCGCAGGGTCGTGTGGCAGTTGTTGCAGGTGGCCGCCTGATCGATGAATTGGCCGTGAGGACTCGTGCCATGAGTCCAGGAACCATCGGGGCTGTAATTATTGAAATTTTTGAGATCAAAATGACAGTTATCGCAGCCGGGGATATTGCCGGAACCCTGGAGTTCAAGTCCATGGCAGCTGCCACAAGTTTGGGGCGATTGGCTTGTGGCTGATACCCCATGAAAATTCTCGGATCCAGGATTTAACCAAGAAAAAGTGTGGACATTTCGCGACTTATCTTCCGACGCCTGTGGGCTGGCATCATTAGAGCTCGAACAGCCGACCATTCCTGCAATGAGCAGCACAAGAAATAAGGCCTCGCGCAAATTTTTTAGACACAGCATGAATTTTGTCCCCTTCGGCCCGTTTTGGGTTCAGATGTAAAGCTAACCTCTTCTGTCTACAATGGATCCATTTTCCAGTCAATCTATTACTTTTTAAGAATTTTTAAGTTTTAAACAGTCACCTGCATAGCTACATCGGACGTTTTCTCTTTGATTGATTAATTTCAGTTTGGCTTTAATTTAATGCGGTGACAAAAAGATCTCCGGTAAAACAGTTCATAATTTTAATCAATTGGATGGATCCTATTTATCTCGCCGGCAGCGCTTGACGGCCTGCGGTTTAGCGTGGACATCCTGCCGCTTTTAGGTTCTAATAACAAAATTTTCGCGACGCCACGACTATTCTCCAGAGGATTTTTCTATGATTCGCAGTATGACCGGCTACGGGTATGGGCGGGGCAAGGTTAATGGCCTGGTTTTTACCGTTGAGATTCGTGCGGTCAACCATCGTTATGCCGATATTGGCATTAAGGCCCCGCGCTTGCTGCTGGCGTTTGAAGCGGAGATCAAAAAACAGGTCTCGGCAGAGCTGAAACGGGGCAAGATTGATGTTTTTATCAATCAGGAATCTGCTGAAGATCCCTGCACTGTACCGGTTCTGAACCAGAAAGTGGCTCAGGCTTATGTTGATCTTTTCCGCCAAATGCAGTTGCAATATGAGCTCGGGGGCGATATTCCGCTTGAGGTCTTGATCAGCCAGAAAGATGTTCTTAGTATCAAGGATCTGGCGATTGATGCCGATGATCTGCGTTTATCTTTACGCCAGGCCGTCGAGCAGGCGCTCATCGGGGCCGTGCAGATGCGCAAAATCGAAGGTCAGGCGACTCTTGTCGACATTCAGGGGCGTTTGCTGCTGGTCAACGAAGCCGTTGACCGTATCGCTGCCCGATCACCTCTGGTGCCCGGTGAATGGCAGCAAAAATTGGCGGATCGCTTGCAGCGCCTGAGTGATGAGCGGGTTGATGCACAGCGTATTGCCCAGGAATTGGCTCTTTTTGCCGACCGTTGTGATATCAGCGAAGAACTCGCGCGTTTCCAAAGCCATTTGCAACAGTTTGCGGATGTGCTCGAACAGGACGAACCCGTTGGTCGCCAGCTCGATTTTTTGCTCCAGGAGCTGAATCGCGAAACCAATACCATTGGCTCGAAATCCAACGATGCGGAACTAACGCGTAATGTGGTGTCGATCAAGGCCGAACTCGAAAAGATTCGTGAACAGGTGCAAAATGTTGAATGAATCGCGCCTCTCCCCTGCGCGTCCGGGAATCCTGTTTGTCGTTTCTGCGCCTTCGGGGGCAGGCAAGACCAGCTTGTGCCGACAGATATTTGACAAATTTACAGATTTGCGAGATTCTATCTCGTTCACAACCCGGCCCATGCGCCCCAATGAGCAGGATGGCATCGACTACCGTTTTGTTGACCGCCCGCGCTTCGAAGCCATGATTGCAGCGGGTGACTTTGTCGAATGGGCTGAAGTTCATGGTAATCTCTATGGCACGGCCTTATCGGCCCTTTCGCAGGCGGCGTCCAGTGGGGCCGATCTGCTGCTTGAAATTGATTGTCAGGGGGCATTGCAGATTCGCAACGCCTTGTCGGGGGCGGTTTTTATTTTTGTACTGCCCCCCAATTTTACCGAGCTTGAACGCCGCCTGCGTGGTCGCATGACGGATGATGAAAACACCATTGTGCAGCGCTTGCACAATGCCAGGGCAGAAATTTCTCAGGCACGCTGGTATGATTACACCATCGTCAATGATGATTTCAATTCAGCTGTGCATGATTTCGGTGCAATTATCAGCGCAGAACGCTGTCGGACTCGTTTGTTGGCGGGTTTTGTCGAACAGCACTTTCCTTGATTTATGGAGAAGATACATTATGGCTCGCGTTACCGTAGAAGATTGTCTTACCGTCATTCCTAATCGTTTTTTATTGGCGATGGTCGCCGCCAAACGTGCCAAGCAGCTTTATAAGGGGGCCGAACCTTTGATTGAAAATAAATCCGGCAATAAAAAAGTGGTGCTTGCTCTGCGCGAAATTGCCGCAGGTTCCATTGAATATGATGTTCCCCAGCGGCGTCGTTCCTGAATTGAAATCTCTGGCGCCAAGGTTTGCCCCCCTTGCGCCAGCCTTTGCTTAATTGATGACTGCCGACCTGACTCTGGATTCGCTTCTTCATCGCATTCGCCAGGATAATCCGGCCTTTGACGATGGATCTCTGCGCCGCGCTTACGCTTTTTGTCGCCGGGTTTATCGCCGGGATGCAGCGGATTCTGCCGACGCACATTTGTATCATCTGCTCGAAATTCTTGAAATTCTGGTGCACCTCAAGGTTGACGAATCGACCCTGGTTCTCGGGTTACTGCACGACATTCCGGTTGTTTCAGCAGCGGCCATGTCCGAGCTGAAAACCGAATTTGGGGCCGATCTCTTCCAGCTGGTGACGGTTGGTCATCGCGTGCGCCAAATCCCTTACCGTAAAAGTAATCAACAGCAGGTTGAAAATTTTCGTAAAATGTTCATGACCATGGCGCGCGATCTGCGCGTGGTATTGGTGAGTTTGGCTGATCGTGTGTGTACCATGCGTTCCCTTGACCATGAACCGCCCGAAAGGCAGCGCTACTTTTCGCGCGAAACCCTTGAAATTTACGCCCCCCTGGCCAATCGTCTGGGGATCAGTGCCCTTAAAGGCGAGCTTGAAGATCTGGCGCTGCGTTTTCTTGAGCCTGAACGTTACGAAGAACTCGTCAGCCAGATTTCGCGTCAGAAGGAGGAGCGCGATACCTATGTGGCCGGCGTTAAGGCGCAGATCCGTCAGCTTCTCGAAAAAAATGCGGTTGAAGGTGTTGTCAGCGGGCGCTCCAAGCATCTCTACTCGGTGTATAAAAAAATGGAACGCACCGGGGTTGATCTTGAAGAGATTTATGATTTGACCGCTTTTCGCATTCTGGTGACGTCGATTGCCGATTGTTATGCGGTGCTCGGCTTGATTCATGCCACCTGGAAGCCGATTCCCGGCCGATTCAAAGATTATATCGCCATGCCTAAGTCGAATATGTACCAATCTCTGCACACCACAGTGATTGGACCCTTTGGTGAGCGGATTGAGGTGCAGATTCGCACCCATGCTATGCACCGGGTTGCTGAAGAGGGTGTGGCCGCGCACTGGAAATACAAAGAAAGCGGGGTGGCTGAAGCCAGTGGCGCCGATGATCAACGCTTTCGCTGGCTGCGCCAATTAATGGATTGGCAGCAGGATTTCAGCCTCTCCCAGGAGGTTTCTTCGTCGGGGTTGGTCGATCTTTTCCCCGAGGAAGTTTATGTGTTTACCCCCGGCGGCGATGTTAAGGAAATGCCCAAGGGGGCCACGCCGGTCGATTTTGCCTATGCCATTCATACCGATCTGGGTAGTCAGTGTGTTGGCGCCCGAATCAACGGCAAACACCGGCCATTGCGTACGCCCTTGCAGAACGGCGATATTGTCGAAATTCAGGTCCAGGCTAATCATCATCCGAGTAAAGATTGGCTCAGTTTTGTTAAAACCTCCAAGGCGCGTAATCGTATCCGTCAGCATGTCAAAGCGGAACAGCGCGAAAAAAGTCTCGAATTTGGTCGTGAACTCCTCGAAAAGGAGTTGCGCAAGTACCAATACAGTTTGAAGCGTGCTCAGGCCCTGGAGAGTTTCAAGGCTGGAATTGAAGAGCTCGGCTTCAAGGAATTTGATGATGTCCTCGCCGCCGTCGGTTATGGCAAATTGACGGCGGGGCAACTGATGGGGCACATTTTGCCGAGAGAAGAGCTGCGCGCCGCGACCCCCCCGGCTAAAAAAAGTGCCCTGAGCCGGGTTTTGGGAAAAATTGGTGGGCGCAAACATTCTTCCAGCGCGGTACGCATTGCCGGAATCGATGACGTGATGGTGCGTTTTGCCCAGTGTTGCAATCCCCTGCCGGGTGAAGAGGTGGTCGGTTTTATCACCCGCGGCCACGGCCTGTCGATTCATACGGCCGATTGCTCTCAGGTGCAGACCAGTGAAGCCGAGCGCTTGATTGAAGTGGAATGGGATCTGGATAAAACCAGCAATCGTTCGGTTAAAATACGCGTCTTTTGCAATAACCAGAAGGGCATGCTGGTGTCACTTTCGGGAGCGATTACCGCTGCCGATGCCAATATTCTCAGTGCCAGCGTCAATACCACGCCGCAACAGCAGGGGGTGAGCCAGTTTGAGATTGATGTGCTTAACTTGGAACACCTGAACCGGGTAATTCGTGAAATTAAAAAAGTGCGGGGGGTTTATCGGGTCGAGCGGCTGCGGTCTTGAGGGCCGGCGTTTCGTCCTTTGTCGTTTTTCAGCTTCCCCGTCTGCTTGCTGAAGAATGACCGTAACTTTTTAGGGGATTCGGGAGGTTTTATGGCGATTGAAGCGGTGGCAACAACGGATGCCCCGGCGGCTATTGGGCCTTATTCCCAGGCGGTTCGGGCGGGAAACCTGCTGTTCTGTTCAGGACAGATTCCCTTGCGCCCCGACGGGCTTCTGGTCGAGGGTGGCATTGCCGCGCAGACGCGCCAGGTGATGGCGAACCTGGAGGCCGTTATCCGGGCGGCGGGTGCCGACTTTTCTCAGGTGGTCAAAACCACGATTTATTTGACCGATATGGCGGAATTTTCGCAGGTAAATGAGATTTACGCCGCAAGTTTCAGTGCTGTGCCGCCGGCCCGGGTGACGGTTGAGGTTGCGGCCTTGCCGCGCGGTGCACGGGTAGAAATTGACGCGATTGTGGCTCTTGATGCCGGCTGATCATGGCTGCACGTGCCATGGTAAGACGACAAAAAGGGATGTCCCGCCGGGGGCATCCCTTTTTGCGCGTAAATTGGGGGGACGGAATCAGACGACCTTTTGAACCTTGCCGGCCCGAATGCAGCGGGTACAGACTTTCATGGAGCGGATGCTGCCCTGCTGAATTCCCCGCACCTTTTGCAGATTGGGATTCCAGACGGCCCGGGTTTTGTTGTGGGCGTGGCTGACGTTATTTCCGGTAACGGGTTTTTTCCCGCAGATTTCACAAATTTTAGCCATGGTCATACTCCTCTCGAATCAAGAACGCGAGTTAATAGCACATTTAAACGGCAGATGTAAACATCTATTTTAGTAAATCTCTTCTTCGCTGGTGACAATCACTCCGGCGTTTTGCAGCAACGCGCTGGCAAGACCGGTTCCGGCGACCAGTTCGTGGTTGCGGTAGATCTGACGGCAGCCGCAAGAGGGGCTGCGTTCTTTCATGATGGCGTTGTTGCAGCCACAAAATCGGGCAATTTCCAGGGTTTCCTGGGCACCATGCAGGAAGGTCGGGCCGACATTCCGGCCGAATTCATCGTGCAACTGCGCCTGTTGTTGCAGATAGCTGTGTCCGTCACCCTGGGTAAACCAGGCTTTGGGGCGCGGAGTTGGCAGCCCCGCCAACTGCTCAGGGCAAACCGGAATCGCTTGCAGCTTGTGCGCGGACAAATAATCGACCACCCGCTGGTTTAACTGTGAACCGCCGTCATAGCGGCAGTTGATGCCCAGCAGACAGGCACTGACCAGAACCGGTTGGGCCGCCGCCCTAGTCATTTTGAAGGGGTGGATTGTGCAAGGCCACCGGTGTCGGGGGGAAGGCCGGGACTGATCGTACCCTGCGCCCTTCGATTTTCAAACGTCCTGCGGCCAGGAGCTGGATGGCGCGTGGATAAATTTTGTGCTCTTCGACCAGAATCCGGGCAGCGAGGTCATCGGCTGAATCATCATCGTACACGGGAACGACTGCCTGCATGATAATGGGGCCGGTATCGACCCCGCTATCCACCAGATGTACGGTACAGCCGGAAAATTTCGCACCGTAATCCAGCGCCTTCTGCTGGACATGCAAGCCCGGAAAGGCGGGCAAGAGGGCGGGATGGATATTGATGATGCGCTGCGGGAACGCGTGTAGAAAGGTGTCGCCGATCAGGCGCATGAAGCCCGCCAGCACCACCAGCTCAACCTTGGATTCCTGGAGTTTGGCAACGACGGCGCGTTCAAAGTCGTCGCGTTGCTCAAACTGCCGATGGTCAATACAGCAATGGGAAATTCCGGCCTGGGCCGCCCGTTGCAGGGCAAAGGCCTCGGGATTGTTGCTGATGACCAGGGCAATATTCGCCTGCAGGGAACTGTCGTTACAGCGGTCGATAATCGCTTGCAGGTTTGAGCCGCTGCCCGAGGCAAGAATGCCGAGCTGTAATTTAAGGCTTGGGGTTGCCGAATTCATATTTCGTCTGCATCTATGCCAGTATCACCTGGGCTTGATCATCTTTGCACGCCGCGATCTCACCCATGCGGCAGGCTTGCTCTCCCAAGCCATTGAGGCGAATCAGGATGTCCTCAACCTGGTTGTCGGGCACCACCAGCACCATGCCAATGCCGCAGTTAAAGGTGCGGTGCAGTTCTTCCTGCTCCAGATTTCCACCTTCTTTCAATAGCTCAAAAATTGCCGGTATTGTCCAGCTTTGAGTGTCGAGCACCGCCTTGCAATGCTGGGGCAGAATGCGTGGAATATTTTCAAGCAGGCCGCCGCCGGTAATATGCGCCATGCCCTTGAGGGTAAAGTCGCGCAGCAGGTTGAGGATACTTTTGACGTAAATGCGGGTCGGCGTGAGCAGCAGCTCGCCCAGGGTTTGATCGAAGCCTGCGGGTTGACTGGTGAAATTCAGGGCCATTTTTTCAAAAAGAATTTTGCGCGCCAGAGAATAGCCGTTGCTGTGCAGACCGCTGGAGGCGATGCCGATCACTTTGTCGCCGGTATTGATCGACGAGCCATCAATCAGCTGGTCACGGTCCACCACGCCAACGGTGAAGCCGGCCAGGTCATATTCGTTATCAGCGTACATCCCCGGCATTTCAGCGGTTTCACCACCGAGGAGGGCGCAGCCCGCCTGCTGACAGCCGGCAGAAATGCCCTGCATGATCTCTACCGCCTTGTGGGGCTCGAGTTTGCCGGTGGCCAGATAATCGAGAAAGAAAAGGGGTTCGGCCCCCTGGACAATAATATCATTGACGCACATGGCCACCAGGTCGATGCCGATGCTGTCGTGGCGATCAAGGGCAAAGGCCAGCTTGAGTTTGGTGCCGACACCGTCGGTCGAGGCGACCAGCGTGGGGTTGGCGTATTTGCTGCCATTGAGCGCAAATAATCCTCCAAAGCCACCGATGTCGGACAGAACCCCGGAGCGATGAGTGGCTTTGACCAGGGGTTTGATCATCTGGACAAACTGATTGCCGGCGGCGATATCGACCCCGGCGTCTTTATAGGTCATTTTTTGATTGTCACTCACGCTTAAAAGCTCCTTGAGGAGGTTTGAAAAGGTCGATCATTTAAGCACCGCCGCCATGGATTGTCAATAATGCCTCGCGTGCGCTCCCGGACAAACCCATCCTTGCAACTTAATCAACTTTACAGCTTCGAGGCAAAACATTAACATAGCACCCGATTGACGCGGGGCGCGAGATTACAGGTCCTGCCGCCACGGATTCTGGTCGGTTGGTTAGGTGTTTTAAATTGCAGAATTTTCTTTTACGCACCGCTCAAAAATCTGATTTGCCGGTGCTCCTGGAGCTGGAGCGCACCGCCTATCCTCATCCCTGGACGGAAGAGCACTTCATCCAGGAGTTTGATAATCCCTGTGCCCACCTGGAACTGCTGCTTTTTGATGTGCAATTGGCCGGGTCTCTCTGCTTCTGGATCCTCTGCGATGAACTGCACATTTTGAATATTGCGACCTCTCCTGCGCTGCGGCGACAAGGCGTGGCTGCCGCGCTGCTGCGTCATGCTTTTACTCTGGCACGCCGCCACGGTGCCACGCGGGCCCTGCTCGAAGTCCGGTGCTCCAATGCGGCCGCCATTGCCTTGTATCGCAGGTTTGGTTTTATGGATGATGCCATTCGGCGGCGCTATTATCCGGATGGTGAAGATGCGCTACTCATGAGTTGTCGCCTGGATCAGCCTGGTGGCGAGGAGATTGATGGTCGATGAAAAACCTGCAAACGATTGTTTTGTCCAATGAGGAAATCTCTCCCGGTTACTACCGGATGCGGATTCTGGCCCCCGGCTATCAGCAGCTGGCGCACCCCGGTCAGTTTGTGATGTTCCGCGTGCGGCGCTCGCTGCCGCCCCTGCTGCGTCGCCCTTTTGGTATCTTTCAAATTGGTTTTCTGCCGCCCGATTGTGAAGGAATGCCGGAAAAAGAATTTGTCGAACTCATTTACAAGGTGGTGGGTGCCGGCACCGAGGTGATGCGCGAACTCCATCATGGCGACCGGATCGAACTCCTCGGGCCCCTGGGACGCGGTTTTGAAATCAGTGATCCGGCGGGCGACAAAATCCTTGTTGGTGGCGGCATTGGTCTGGTGCCCCTGTATATGCTGGCCGATTCTCTGCCCGACCGTTCCCGAACCCGCCTGCTGATTGGTGGCCGCAGCCGCGCCGATATTATCACCGTGACCGAGTTTGAGCGCCTGGGCGTTGCCACCCATGTGACGACGGAAGATGGGAGCCTGGGGGAATCAGGGTTGATCACGCGCATTTTGGAACGCAAGTTGAGTAAATATCCAAAGGCTCAGGTCTATGCCTGCGGCCCCATGCCCATGTTGCGCGCGGTCGAGGCCATTTGCGCCGCCCGCGAGGTGCCTTTACAGCTGTCCCTCGAAGCCTTGATGGCGTGTGGAGTCGGCGCCTGTCTGGGCTGTGTGGTCAAGGGGCGTGACCATTCCGAAGCCAACCCTCAGTATTTGTGCTCCTGTCGTCAGGGGCCGGTGTTTCACAGTCATGAGCTGGATTGGGAACGCCTGCACGCGTCAGTTGAAGGGAAGGAACAAGCATGAATTTATCCACCGAATCTGGGGGCTGCCAGCCGTCTTTGGCGGTAGAAATTGCGGGTTTGAAACTGCGTAACCCGGTG
>JAACTI010000010.1 GCA_009993495.1 Deltaproteobacteria bacterium
ATGGCCGCGCCTATGGCGACGACTTCATCGGGGTTGACGCCCTTGCTCGGAACCTTGCCGAAAATTTCCTGAACTTTCTGCTGGACAATGGGCATACGCGTCATGCCGCCCACCAACAGCACCTCGGTAATATCGCTGGCAGAAATTCCGGCGTCTTTGATCGCGGTTTTGCAGGGTGCAACCAGTTTGTCGATCAAATCGGCGCAGATACTTTCGAGTTTGGCCCGCGACAGTTTGATGTTCAGGTGTTTCGGTCCGCTTTGATCGGCAGTGATAAACGGCAGGTTGATGTCGGTTTCCATGGAAGAGGACAGCTCGATTTTGGCTTTTTCGGCACCCTCTTTCAAGCGTTGCAGCGCCATTTTATCGGTGCGCAGGTTAATGCCCTGGTCTTTCTTGAACTCATCGGCAATGTAATCGATAATGCGTTGATCAAAGTCTTCCCCCCCCAGGAAGGTGTCGCCGTTGGTCGATTTGACTTCAAAGACGCCGTCGCCCAGTTCAAGAATCGAAACATCGAAGGTGCCACCACCAAGGTCGAAGACGGCAATTGTCATTTCCTGTTTCTTGTCGAGGCCATAGGCCAGGGATGCGGCTGTCGGCTCGTTGATGATGCGCTGAACATTGAGCCCGGCAATCTTGCCTGCGTCTTTGGTCGCCTGGCGTTGCGAATCGTTGAAATAGGCCGGGACGGTAATGACCGCATCGGTGACCGGCTCGCCCAGATAATCTTCCGCCGTCTGCTTCATTTTTTGGAGAATCATTGCCGAAATTTCCTGGGCGCTGTACTGCTTGCCGCGTACATCCACCCAGGCGTCGCCGTTTTCGGCTTCAACGATTTTAAACGGACTAATGCCAATATCTTTTTTGACTTGATCCGAATCGTACTTGCGTCCGATCAGGCGTTTGATGGCAAAGAGGGTGTTCTCCGGGTTGGTAACCGCCTGGCGTTTGGCTTGCTGGCCAACCAGGCGTTCCCCGTTTTCCGCAAAAGCCACCATCGAAGGCGTGGTACGTGCGCCTTCAGAGTTGGCGATCACGACCGGCTCGCCGCCCTCCATAACGGCTACGCATGAATTCGTGGTTCCAAGGTCAATTCCAATTACTTTCCCCATGATTTTTTCCTCCCTATCGTTGTCTGCCGACGCCTTGCGTCGCGCATTCTGTTGGTAAGTGAACCGATATCTGTTTATTCGTCGGTTTCTGCGTTGTCTGCGTTTGGTGGTGTTCTGGCAACCATGACCATTGCCGGGCGCAGCAGACGGTTATTGAGCAAATACCCTTTCTGTAGCTCCTGCACAACATGGTTCGCCTCGACTTCGTGGGTTTCGAGTTGCCCCATGGCCTGATGATGGTCCGGGTTAAAGCGTTCACCCTTGGCGCGGATAGTCTCAACCCCGAACTTTTTCAGCACACTGTTAAACTGGTTCAGGGTCATTTCAACCCCTTCGAGCAGTCCATTGACTTCGGCCTGTTCACCCGCGTGCTCAATGGCGCGTTCAAGGTTGTCGATCACCGGCAGAATTTCGCGCAGAATATTTTCGTTGCAGAATTTTGTCAGGTCTTCCTTTTCGCGTTGCTGGCGCTTGCGCAGGTTATCCATTTCCGCCATGGCGCGGAGATAGAGTTCCTGCTTCTGCTGCGCTTCGGCCCGGGCTGTCGCCAGTTCATCCATTTGCACGTCCGGAGTCTGATCCTCTGCGACCTCATCGCTATTGCTCAGACCTTTGAGCAGGTCTTCGACCCTGTCTTCAGAGGCTCCGAACCTTTCGGTGAGGTTTTCAATTTCAGCCAACTCGGCATCGCTCAAGGGCTCATTTTGGGAGGTCTTCTTTTTTGACACTGTGACTCAACTCCTTTGGCTATTGTGATTCACGATCCAGCATGCGACTGACCAGGGTGGCGGTAAAATCGACAATCGGGATCACTTGCGAATAGTTCATGCGCATCGGGCCAATCACGCCCAGGGTGCCAATCGCACCTTTTTTGCCGGAAAAGGGCGCAGCGATCAGACTGCAGCCATCGAGGTGGGCCCGGTTTGCCTGGCTGCCGATAAAAATCTGCACCCCACCTGCCTGCTGGCTGCAATCAAGGAGATCAATGAGTTGCTGCTTGCTTTCCAGGGCGCGCATAATGCGTACCATGGAATCGTTGGTGTTAAATTCGGGCTGCTCAAGCATGTAAGATGTCCCCGCAACATAAATCTGATCGGCGATATCTTCCTGGAGGGCCTGCCCGGAAAGTTCCAGCGCCTGCTGTTCCAGTTGATTGTAGCGATTGCGCTCTTCGCGCAGTTCCAGGGCAATCTTCTCGCGCACCTCGGCAATGGTCATGCCGGTCAGACGCTGATTCAGGTAACGGGTAATTGACTCGAGATCGCGCCGACTGAAATCGATGCCCGGTTCAATGATTTTGTTCTGCACCAATCCCGATTCGGAAACAAAAATGACCAGCAAGCGTGTTTGAGACAGGCGCACAAATTCAATCTGCCGGAAAACCGTAGATTGAAAACGTGGTGCCATTACCAGCCCGGTGTGCCGGGAAATGCTCGACAACATATTACCGACCTCTTGCATGATATTTTCCATGCTTTTGCCGGCAAAACCCGCACCAGTCTCAAAGCGGTTGCGAAATTCATCGGGCAGATCGCGTACTTTGAGCAGAGATTCTACGTAGTATTGATAGCCCTTTTCGGTTGGAATGCGCCCGGCAGAGGTGTGGGGCGAAACCAGCAAGCCCATCTCTTCGAGGTCGGACATAACATTACGTACCGTGGCCGGGGACAGATCGAAGCGATGACGCTTGGTGATTGCCCGGCTCCCAACCGGCTCGGCAGTATTAATATAATCTTCAACAATTGCTTCGAAGATTGATTGACTGCGTTCATTTAGAGTGTCGATCATGTTCTCTATCCCGAATCGATGGGACAACCTATTAGCACTCAGTAAGGGCGAGTGCTAATAGAAGGTAGCAATCGAAGTCTTTTTTGTCAAGATCTTATCCGTGCGATTGTCGCTAGAATTCCCTTACCGAGTCAGAAAATGCTGAATCAGCTGATCGTAAATCAGCCAACCATCGAGGTTGAGCCTGTGTCTGCCGGCTGTTGTAGATTCAACCCAGGGTGCAATGTGTTCGAATGCGCGGGCGAAGACCTGTTCAGGCCTCTGACCGAACTGGTGGCGAAACTCTTGACTGTCGATCCCGTCTGCCGTGCGCAGCCCCAGATAAAGAGTTTCACTCATGGCCTGGGCCGGGGTAAATTTTTCCAGCAGTATGGCTGGGTTGCGCCCGGCTTCAAGCTGGCGTTGATAGTTTTCAAGATCGGCTGGAATTTCATAGCGCAGTCCGTTGCCCGCAGCGTCGAAACCATGAGCGCCGGCCCCTGCTGCCAGGCAGGTTTTGCGCTGCCAATAGCCCAGATTGTGACGACAGCGATAACCGGCCCGGGCAAAATTGGATATTTCATAGTGTTCGTAGCCTGCGTTACCTAAGGCAGTATGAATCTGGTGGTAGAAGCCGACATAGGTCTCTTCAGCGATTTCATCGATCAGGTCTTGGGCGCGTAGGCTCTGGAGAGGAGTCCCCGGTTCGATGCTCAGTCCGTAAATCCCTACGTGTTCGGGATTAAGTACCAGCAGCTGAGCGATATCCTGGTGTAAATCGGCAAGTTTCTGACCAGGCACAGCAAACATCAGATCAAGGGAAATATTGTCAAAACCTGCTGCCCGCGCCCAGTCAAAGGCGTGGCGGGCCTGCTCGGCACTGTGGATGCGGCCCAAAAATCCCAGCATTTCATCATTAAAACTTTGCACCCCCAGCGATAGTCGATTGACCCCGAGCGCCCGGTAGCCCGCCAGTTTAGCCTGATCAAGCGTGCCGGGGTTGGCTTCAAGCGAGATTTCAACTTCCGGTGCCAGGGTAAACTGTTGGCGCACGGCCTTCAGTACGGCATCAACCTGGGCAACGGACAGCAAGGAAGGCGTGCCGCCGCCGAAAAATAGACTCGTCAACCGGGTTTCCCTTGGTGTCGGTAACGCGAGATGACGGCACAAAAGTTGGTGCCA
Source organism: Deltaproteobacteria bacterium (assembly GCA_009993495.1). GTDB lineage: Bacteria > Desulfobacterota > Desulfuromonadia > Desulfuromonadales > Geopsychrobacteraceae > Geopsychrobacter. The sequence continues at coordinate 4,065 of JAACTI010000010.1, forward strand.
GTTTGCCAGCCAGGGGTTGGTCTCGGCTGTCGAAAAAAAATCGCAGTAGGCGCACTTGCGCAAACAAAAGGGCACGTGCAGGTAAAGGCCGGCCGAAGGGGGTGGGGTCATGTTGAGGTGAAACTTTCTGCATAAAAAACGAGCGGGAAGGGTCACCCGCTCGTTTATGCCAAAATTGTCTAATGCCCCGCTTTAATGAAAATAGCGGGCGTTGATCATTAAGTGGGCAAAAATGCTCGCCGCATAGCCCAAGGCTACAGCCCAAGTCCACTTGAGATGCGCACCAAAGGTGTAAATCCCCCGGGCTGAACCCATCAGGGCCACGCCTGCCGCCGAGCCAATGGAAAGCAAACTGCCACCAACTCCGGCGGTCAAAGTCACCAGCAACCACTGGCCATGTGACATGTGTGGATCCATCGTCAAGACGGCGAACATTACGGGGATATTATCTACAATGGCAGATAAAATCCCGACCAGAATGTTGGCTGGAGTATGGCCCAAACCATTATAAAAGACGTTCGAAACCGCAGCCAGATAACCAAACTGCCCCAGTCCGCCCACGCACAGAATGACACCATAGAAAAACAGCAGCGTATCCCATTCGGCCCGGGAAATTTTGCGGAAAAAGTTGAAGGAATCGGGCGCTTTTTCATCTTGGGGCCCATGCCCCAAGGCATCCAGAGGGCCGCCGGTACTGTGGGAGCGATGTTCGATAATTTTCAGATAGTAAGAAAAGAGTGATAGATAGCCCAGACCCAGCATCATCCCGGTGGCAGGCGGTAGGCCGAGAAAGTTATGGAAGGACACTGCCGTGATAATTGTTAATAAAAACAGAAACATGATGCGTTTCGCGCCGAATTTCATGCTGACCGCAGCGTCGCTGACGCTGGGTTTTTCTTTGGGCACCGTAAAACTCATGATAAAGGCCGGAATCAGCCAATTGAGCAGTGACGGGAAGAAAATTGCAAAAAATTCGACAAAAGCAACTTTGCCTTTCTGCCACACCATCAAGGTGGTGATATCACCAAAGGGTGAGAAGGCTCCGCCGGCATTGGCACCAACAACGATATTAATGCAAGCGACCACCACAAAGGCCCGATTATTGCCACCCACCGCCATGGCCACCGCACCCATGAGAAGAGCCGTGGTTAAATTGTCGGCTATGGGTGAAATGATGAAGGCCAGCAGGCCCGTCAGCCAGAAAACTGTGCGCAGGGTAAAGCCCTTGTTCACCAACCAGGAGCGCAGGGCGCGAAAGGCGTTGCGCTCTTCGAGGGCGTTGATATAGGTCATTGCTGAGAGCAAAAACAAAAATAATTCAGCGTACTCGGTCAGATTCCCCAAGATCGCTGTATGAGGGGTGTGGGTATCGCCAATTGCGGCATAGGCCAGCGCGACCAATATCCAGATGATTCCGGCGGCAAGGAGCACCGGCTTACTCTTGCGTAGATGGATTTTCTCTTCAAAGATGACCAGCGTATAGGCACCAACAAATAGAACCAGGGCCACAATGCCATAGACGGTGGTGGTCAAATTAACCCCCGCTGCGGCGGTTTCGCTCGCCCAGGCTGGCCAGGCACACACCAACAACCCTAAACTCCAGAACAATGTTTTCACGCAGAACACCTTTTTAATGAAGGGAAAAGCGCCAAGCTTTTCACGTTGACAAAAGACCCTGGAAGGTAATTGTTCTAAAAAATGTGTCTGAATCTGAGTTAAATCGTTTGAATTTTTAGCATTTAGCTTTTGTGACTGTCAACAAAATCCGCGTACCCATGCCTTGCCATTCTTTCGCTGCCTGCCTATAATTCGCCCCGAGACAGTTTTTTGTAACGGCAAAAAAAATAAAACATTGTTCAGGAGTTTGTCTTATGTCGCAAAATTTGCGCGCTGCCGCAGTGCAGATGCACATCACTCTCGGCCAGATTGATGCCAACCTGGCGCGGGTCCGAAAGGGCCTGGAGGCGGTAGCTGCCGCCGGTGCCTGCCTGGCGGTTTTACCCGAAATGTGGAGCAGCGGTTACGCCTATCGGCAACTGCCGCAATTGGCCCATCAAACCCCGCAGGTCATCGCCAGTTTGTGTGAGATCACCGCCCGGCTGGGGCTGGTGGTGGTTGGTAGTCTGCCCGAAATTGAGGCGGAAAAAATTTATAATACCGCCTATGTCGTTGATCAGGGGGCGCTGGTGGGTAAGTACCGCAAACTGCACCTTTTTTCGACCATGCAGGAAGACCGGTTTCTGGCCGCCGGTGATCAGGCTCTGACCCTCGCTACCTCGGCAGGACGCCTCGGAATCGCCATCTGTTATGATCTGCGCTTCCCCGAGCTGTTTCGCAAGTTGGCCCTCGAAGGGGCTGAAGTTATCTGCCTGCCCGCCGAATGGCCCAAACCTCGCCAGGAACATTGGAATGCCCTGATTCGCGCCCGGGCGATCGAAAATCAGCTGTTTGTCATCGCCGCCAACTGTTGCGGCATTCAGGGCAAGCTCGATTTCTTCGGCCATAGTCAGCTGGTTTCACCTCTGGGTCATCTGCTGGCCTATGCCGAAGCCGAGGAGACAGAGCTGGTAGCCGACTTGGATTTCAGCGAAATGGTGCAATATCGCAAGCAGATTGACACCCTTGGTGACCGGCGCCCCGACATTTACGGCACACCATAGAAACGGCGTATCTCTTTAGCTCCTTAGTCGCAGAGTCCGCGACCCTCATTCCACGGGCCGCATGAAGCCATCCCTGGAGCTTAGCCGTCGCCATCCGGGCGACAGATATCCGTTCCATGGCGGCCCCGGACTCTGCGCGGTGAATAGTTACGAATCGGCCCGCCTATTCCGCCAGGGGTTGAGCATTTTTGCGGTACTGCAGGGGCACTTGGTCAAGACTGTCGGCAAATTGCAGGGCCCCTTCGCCATCGGCGTAAAGATAGCGGATTTTTTTCTTGCTCGCCGTCGTTGTCTTTGCCGTTGAAAGCTTTTCTTCCCGGTGCGGAATTTTTGCCGCGACGGGGTCTTTCTCTGCCAGCCCCAAAAGGCGACTACGAAAATCGCTATAAAAATTCTGCACGGCCCCATAGCCGGGAACCGGTAGCTTTACCCGCAGCAGCACCTGGTCGACGGTTGCGATCAACAGCAGTAGAAACAATCCCCACAAAAACCAGCGGATCAGCTTGAACATGTACGCTCCTTTTTCTGATGTTGCATCTTACGCAGATCGATCCCATGGCTCAAGCTGATTGAGCCGGATTTCTTCCACTTTTCTTTTAGCCCGCCACTGTGGTAAAAGTCCTCCTGTTTACTTCACATTTTCAGGAGTTTGCCTTTCATGAATGACAGAGACTACGACATCATTATCATCGGTGGCGGCCCGGCAGGCATGACGGCGGGTCTTTATGCCTCGCGGGCAGAATTAAAAACTTTGCTGGTGGAAAAAATGATCATGGGTGGGCAGATGATGACCGCGACCCTGGTTGAAAACTGGCCCGGTTATCCCGGAGGCATAAACGGTCCTGATCTGATGGCACGTTTTCAGGAACACTGCGTCGAGTTCGGCCTGGAAACCATGACGGGCGAAGTCGAAAAGATTGAAGATCTGGGGGCGCTTAAGCGCCTCACCATTGAGGGCAAAGACTATCAGTGCCAGGCGCTGATTATCGCCACTGGCGCCAATCCGAGAAAACTCGGCATTGAAGGTGAAGAAGGGCTGGTGGGTCGCGGCGTGTCCTACTGCGCCACCTGTGATGGGGCCTTCTTCCGCAATCAGACGATTGCGGTGATCGGCGGCGGCGACACCGCCGCCGAAGAGGCCCTGTTTCTAACGCGCTTTGCCAACAAGGTTTACCTGGTGCACCGTCGCGATGAACTGCGTACCACCAAAATTTTGCAGAATCGGGTCTTCAGCAATGAAAAGATCGAAATGGTCTGGGATTCCGTCGTTTCCGGGCTGAGTTCCGACAATAGCGGTCTGACCTCGATCCAGGTCAAAAATCTCAAAACCGGTGACGAGCGCAAACTTGAAGCCGTTGGTATGTTCGTTGCCATCGGCGTCAATCCCGTCACCACATTCCTCAATGGTGTCGTTGCTCAGGATGACAGCGGTTACATTAAAGCCGGCGAGAACACCCACACCTCTGTGTCCGGTATCTTCGCGGCCGGCGATTGCCGCACCAACATTTTAAAACAGGTCTCCACGGCGGTTGGCGACGGGGCCGTCGCCGCCACCCAGGCCGAAAAGTATATTGATGAACTTGCGCACAGTTAAACATCGAGAGGGGGTTGCATGCTCGCAAAAGTCACCTCAGGCGCCTTGATCGGTATCGACGCCTATCCGGTTGAGGTTGAAGTCGATATTGCTTTAGGCCTGCCGCAGTTTTCCACCGTTGGTCTGCCCGAAGGCGCGGTCAAGGAAAGCAAAGACCGGGTTAAATCGGCGATCAAAAATTCCGGCTACGAATTCCCCAATCGCCGCATCACCATCAACCTGGCGCCCGCCGATATTCGCAAGGAGGGGGCAGCCTTCGATCTTCCCATTGCCATCGGCCTCCTCAGTGCCATCGGCCTGGTCGACGCCCACGCCCTGAAAAATTTCGTGCTCCTCGGTGAACTGTCCCTCGATGGTCGGATCAAAGCCGTGCGTGGCGTCCTGCCC
>JAACTI010000011.1 GCA_009993495.1 Deltaproteobacteria bacterium
GCGACGGCGGGTACCGCCTCGTCGCCACTTTTGCCCCAGGCACAGAGGGTAAACTGCAGCTGGAACTTCCCGGTGCGGCGCAAACTCTGCTCCCCGTACCCGCGGCCTCGGGGGCACGTTATTTCGCCGATGGAATCGAATTCTGGAATAAGGGGCCAGAGGCCAGCGTCACTATCGATGGACAAGCACCGCGCCAATGCCGCACCAACCCCTCCGCCACCATCTGGGAAAATGCTCGGCGGCGCGGCGTACTTTTACGCGCCACCGGCAACGAACCCGGTTGGTATCTGGAAATCGGCCCGAAAAGAATTCTTTACGTCGGGCTATATGGACAGCAAGTCCTTGATTTTCCTTTTGATGCTTCTAGGATCTCCCACCAGCACGCCAGCACCTTTTATCGAACCTCAACGCCGGAATACCAGCTGGAAGCTAAAGTTGAACCAGGCGATTGCGTCGATAATATGAGTGGCGAAAAATTTACCCAGCGCGTCACCCTGCACCTCAACACCCAAACCTTCTATGGTTGTGGGCGTCAGCTGAATTAATTTTGTAACTGTTCAGGAACCTTGGAGTAAAAATGACCGTTAAAAGTCAAGGGCGCCTCGCGCAGAGCCGCAAAGCCGCAGAGAAAACCCAAGGTCTTATGGCGTGAATTCAGACCACAACTTTTATTTTTCTCCCGCTTAATCGGTTCTTTGTGCCTTTACGCTAAAAGGGTTTTGCCCTTCTTTGCGGCTTTTGCGCGAGCAAGCTTTTTTGAGTGTAAGGTTTCTCGAACAGGAAAGAGCTGAAGAGTTACTTAATTTCAAACAAAGAGGAATGACATGCAAATCTGGATTGATGGCGACGCCTGCCCGCGGGTGGTTAAGGAGGTTTTGTACCGTGCCGCCGAAAAGCGCCGCGTTCCGCTGGTGCTGGTCGCCAATAAGCCCCTGAGCATACCACGCTCACCCTTCATCAGTACGCGCCAGGTTGGAGCCGGGCCCGATGTCGCCGATGCGGAAATTGTGCGTCTGATGCAACGAGGAGATCTGGTGATAACTGCCGACATTCCGCTGGCAGCCCAGGTAATTGGAAAAGAAGGCGTTGCCCTTGATCCGCGCGGTGAACTTTACACCGAAGAAACCATAGGCGCACGCCTCTCCATGCGCAACTTCATGCAGGATCTCCGCGACAACGGCGTTGAAACCGGCGGGCCCAACAGTTTCAACGCCGGTGACCGCCAACTGTTTGCCAACCGTTTAGATCAGCTGCTGACCGCCAGTTTAAAAAAATCACCCGCTTAAATCTTCTGCCCTTTGGCCTGCCGCCCGGCAGCGAGCCAATGTCCCAGGTTCACGGCAAGCGGTTGATTCCCCCGGCGCAAAAAACGATTTTGAAACAGAGCATCATCGCCAAAAACCAGTAATTCGCCCTGCCCGATGCGGTTAACCACCATCACGCCAAAGGACTGGGTAACGTCACCGGGAGTGCGCTGTTTGTCGCCGGTCAAATCAACCCAGGCTCCGGCACTGGTGTAGGCCAGGATGGCGCCGCTGGCGGACAGGGGTCGCACCGGCCAGCTGCCATACAAACAAAAACTTTTCAATCCCGCGGTTAAGGGATGGGCCTCAAGACGACTGCTGACAAAGTTGAGGGGATCCCCTGCGATAAGCTGCTCGGTTTCACGAATCACCCCGTTGGCCACATCGACCCCCAGTTCCAACAGCAAAGGCAAAACAGGCGGCCCAATATGAATCATCACCGCAACCCGCCCCCCCTGGGAAATAAACTCTTTCACCAGGGCAATTTCACGGACTGAATAAGGCTTGAACGCCCCCGAGATGATCAGAGCGTCAGTTTTGTCGAGCAATTCCGCCGTTAATGGATGCCGGGTACTGGACACTTCATAGCCCTGACTCACCAGGCTTTGCGCCAACTGTGAGAGGTGCAATTCTGACTCTTGCTCGATGACAAAAGCCTGACCGTGGGCCTGATCGAAAAGAATTCGCGGGTGATAGGCCCACGCAGGCCAACTGAAAATCAGCAGAAAAAGAAGTGTAAGAAGTGGGCGCATAACAAGCTCCAGGTGAGATATTACCAAATTTGTTATCTATCATCCTCGTGGAGGGGATGGCTGTCAAGCTGTGCGACAATTTCATCAATAATTTGTGTCATTTCACGACCATCACAGGAAATCATTACCTCGGCATAACGACGGTAAAGAGGCGTACGTTCGGCGTACAGGTCGGCAAGGCTTTGTCCGGGGGCCATCACCACCCCGCGTTGGCCACAATCATCCAGCCGACGGGCCAGTTGCTCCAGAGAAATTTCGAGATACAGGATTCGCCCGAGCTGAGCCAGATGCGCCATGCCCGCAGGGGAATAGATCACCGAACCGCCGGTGGCAATGACCGCTTGTTGACAGTCAAGGGTCAGCAGAGTCTGTTCTTCAGCGGCCCGAAAACTGTGCAACCCCTTGAGATTAATCATTTGATGCAACCTCAACCCCATGCGGCGTTGCAGCAGCAGATCGGTGTCGATAAAGTCGAGGGCCAGACGCTTGGCCAGCAGAACGCCGAGGGTGCTTTTGCCCGCTGCGGGCATGCCGATGAGAATCAGATTATTCTTCATAGGTGTGCTCTTGGCCTGACTCGCGGGTTGCCACGCCTAACAACAGCCAGCCGGCAACAAACATTAACGCAACCGAAGAAATGCCAACGCGGGTGGCGTTGGTTTCTATCAGCCCGACGTGACGCGCAAACAGCCCGGTGAGTCCAACCAACGCCGGGCCGATGATTGCGGCGAACTTGCCAACCATATTATAAAAACCAAAGAATTCCGCACTTTTTCCCACCGGAATCAGATTCGCGAAGAAGGCCCGGGAGAGCGCCTGAATGCCCCCCTGCACCAGACCGATAATAATCGCCAGCAGATAAAATTCAAAGGCGCTATCGAGAAAGGCCGCATAGATAGTCACCCCCAGATAAACCAGAATCGCCACCCGGATCATTTTCAGCGCACCGACCTTGCCCGCCAGCCAGCCGAAAGCCAAGGCGGCCGGAAAACCGACAAACTGGGTAATCAGCAGCGCGGTAATCAGGGAATTAGACCCCAGCCCCAGAGAGAGCCCGTAATCGACGGCCATCTTGATGATGGTGTGCACGCCATCAATATACATCCAGTAGGCCAACAAAAAATAAGCAACGGGCCGATAAGCCCGCACATGCCGCAGAGTTGTGCGCAGCTGACAAAAAGCCGCGCCGATAAGGACGGAGGCTTTTTCGGTTGCTGGGGGCACACGCGGGCGACACCATTGCAGGGGCAGACCAAAAATCAGCCACCAGACACCGACGGTTAGAAAAGAAATTTGCACCGCCTGAGCAGCGCTGGTTAAACCAAAGAACGCCGGTTTGAGAGTCATCAACACATTGAGGGCAAATAACAACCCCCCCCCTAAATAACCGGCAGCGTAGCCAAACGTCGAAACCAATTCACGCTGACCAGGAGGCGCAATATCAACCAGCAGGGCGTCTGAAAACAAGTTGGAACCGATAAAACCAATGGTCGCCACCACATAAACCAAGGCCGCTGACAACCAATAACCCGGTGGGACGAAACAGAGGCCGGCGGAAAATGCGGCCCCCAGCAAAGTAAAAAAGAGCAGAAAACGCAGTTTGTGAATGCCGCGATCGGAAATTGCCCCCAACAGTGGAGCCAGCAGCGCAATTATCAAGCCGGCGGCGGCGTTGGCAAAACCAAGACGCGCGGTGCTGACCGTCGCATCAGTGCCAATACTCCAATATTGTTTAAAAAAGACCGGGAAGAAACCCGCCATAATCGTGGTGGCAAAAGCAGAATTTCCCCAGTCGTACAGAGCATAGTAAATTGTTTGGCGTTTCAAGAGCACAGAGTTGCGCATGATTTATCCGACGGGAGGCAAAAAAAGGGCCAGACGCGAACGCCTGGCCCTTTTTCAGGTGGTGTTGTTCAACAGAGCCTTTTAGGCCTTGAGAACATTGGACGCCTGAGGCCCTTTACCGCCTTCTACGACGTCAAAAGTGACGCGCTCACCCTCAGCGAGAGACTTGAAGCCTTCGCTTTGAATGGCCGAGAAATGGACAAAGACATCTGGGCCCCCATCCTGCTCAATAAAACCGAACCCTTTGGAATCATTAAACCACTTTACTGTACCTTCTGCCATCTTACCACTCCTTTGTGCTCCCGTCTTTACGCGGGAAGCGGTGCCGTGCAGAACCGCCAGACATAAAACAAAACCACACTGACCTACAGGGTCGGCGTGGCATTTACCATCAGACTACCTGTGTGTTTCATTTTCAAGCACCTGCACGGAGATCTAAAGTTAGTGTTCTTTATCACGATTGGTTTTTAAAATGCAAGCAGATAAATAAAAAAATCGGTAACGGTGCATCACTTTTTTGTGGAAGCAGCTTTCAACCGCGAAAATCGCGCCTGAAGACGACTCCGACCGCATCATTACATCGGAATTTTAGCCGCGTACCAGGGTTTGCAGGGTTGAAAATCTGGTTGCCCGACAAAAACCCCTCGGGGATGACGAACGCGGAAAATACCCAGCAAGATGTGAAAGATTAAGGGTTATAGGGTCGTCAGTCTTCCTGTTTTTCCCCGAAGGTCGCAACCAACCCCTTGACCAATTCGGCCTCCTCGGCTTTGGACAGGCGCGCTTCGGGGTGTGGCAGTAAATAAAACCAGGGCGGCATCTCCCCTTCGCGCAGGGATGCAGCGGCCTCATTCCCCTTGTTCTTGGCCTGCACGCCCCAGGCAGAAACATTGAAATGTTCACGGCCTTCAAAGGTATCATTCTGAACCAGCCAGGACACCGGCGCTATTTTGCTGTACCAGGGCCAAAGAGTCTCGTGGCTGTGGCAATCCCCGCAGGCGCGCATAAAGAGGCTGCGCGTCACCGGCGACGACCAGGCCGGTTCTTGCAAAACCGGCGGATTCTGATGATTTTTTCCATAGGGAATCACTTGAATAAAAACCACCAGCGCAACAGCAATCAGGGTTAGCTTAATTTTCACATCAAAATCCTCGGGGCATCATACCCAGACCACAAGGCTCTTCAGAGCTTGGAGCTCAGGCACAAATGAGCAACGCGAAACCGACAAAAGGCAGATTCATTGCGGCAGGAAATCCGGCAGGAAATCGCCAAAGGCTTGTTGTCTTGAGACTCTCCACTCTGCCGTGGATCATTGGCCTCACTCGAGTGCAAGTAAGGTGGATGCCGCTGGCTGACCTTCAGGCGTCCCACTCAAGGTGGGCTGGCACACCAGCCAAGCCGAACAGTTTCCGTTTTATTAAATATTCCGGGTGGACGTTCTGACCTCACGCACAGGGCAGAGAGTCAATCAAGATGTTTTGCAGTATAGGCCGGTTGCCGATGCCTGACAAGCGGCAATTCCCCCCGCCGACTATCGGTTAAGTGAGCAAAATCGGGCTTAAGGAAAAATCTTTTTGTTTTTAGCTGGTTGATGATGACACGCAGTTGCAACTGTTCTTCCGGCGACAAATTTTTTCCGGCATAGATCGCCGCACCATAAATACGACTAAAATCATGGCACAGGGGTTCATGACTGCGCTCTGCGAGCTCATACAAGCCCAGACTCTCCGGCAAATGATCCAGTTCTGCCGCTTTTTTCACCTGTTTCAGATAGGCATCAAGGACTGACTGATGGTGATGGGCCAGGCGATATTTTCGCCTGCCCCACAAGAAAACCCCACCCGCCAGCAGCGGCAGAAAAACCCACCAGCGCACCCATTGTGGCAGAGAAGGGCGGAACTGGCGGAAATTACGACTGAGGCTGAGGGCCAGGCTGAGCTGCTTCTGCAGATCATAGGTAATAACCAAACGGCTCCAGGCGGTTTCCAGATAATCAGCCGCCGATTGTGACCAGTTGAAAGGACGGCGACTCAAACCAGCGACGGCCTCACCGGCGTTAATTGCCAGGCGACTGGGATCGATGCGCCGCCAGTGGTTCTCATCGTTAAGGGCTTCGACCCAGACATGGGCCATATCTTCATCGATGAGATAATAGCCACCCAGCGCATTGTAACGACCGCCCAGATAACCGCCAACCAGACGGGCAGGCACCCCGGACATCCGCAGGAGCAAGGCAAATGATGAGGCAAAGTACTCACAATAGCCCCGCTTGCTGTCGAAGAGAAAGGTCTCGACCGGTGTATTATTCTGCGGCAGATTGCTGGTTGCATAAGCGAGTTTTTGCGCAAGGAAAAATTGTTCAACTGCGGCAATTTTCGCCTGACGATCGGGCTCAGCAGCAATGGATTCACTCACTCCTCGCAGGCGCGGAGAGAGTGAATCGGGCAGCCGCAGATAAAAATCACTTTGGCTGGGATCGCGAATCTGCAGTGAGCCCCTCGGATAAGAATAAAGGGTATAACGCACTCGGCGGTCAAGCCGGCGGTGGGCCTCATTAACGGCGTCACTGGAACGCTGGCTGGAGATATCAGCCGGTTCAGCCGGCAGATCAAGCCCCGGCAGGTAACGATTGCTCCGCGGCTCGCTCATGAGAATCTGCTTCAGCGGGCGGGATTCATTTTTAACGGTCTGATCCGGCGGAAAATTTTTGGCGCGCGACCAGCTTTGGCCATCGGTCTGGTTCAGCACCAGGCCGCGCCAGTAAAGATCCTGGGGGGCTATGGCCGACATTTCCGCCCGAAAGGCTGGCGCGCCACTGGCATTGAGATTGGCTAGGGTGCCGGGACTAACTTCCTCGCTAAACCCCGAGGTCGGCCGGGTGCCGGGATTGAGAAAATGCCATAAGGGATATTGGGTGCGGGGCAGAATGACAAAGAAAAAGATCATCAACAGCAGGGAGCCAAGGGGTAAAATTGCCCCGGTGCGCGCCAGACTGAACCATTGCTGCCGATCAAGGCGCAGGGCTGCATCGGTGGCATAAAAACTGGTCAGCAGCAGACCGATGGCAACCAAAGCAATCAATAACATCAGGGCCAGCAGATAACCGGCACTCAGAGTTAACAGGGAAGAGGACGCCAACACAAAGGTTGAGAGCACGAAAATCTGCAACAGATTGCGGCCACTCTTTTCGGTCATCAACCGCACCGCCAGCAAAGCGACCAGCAGATTGACCAGGGGTTCAACAATGGTTGTCGGGTTCATTTGCAGCAGGTAAAAAGCGGCCACCAGCAGCGACAGCAGGGTTGCAGGCAAGGCTGACAACAGCGTTAACTGGCGGCGATCCCTAACCAAGCCAAACACCAGGCTCAGGCTGAAAATTACCTGCACCATCGGGTCAAGATAGCTAAAAGCTGGTGCTGCCCCGGTGAGTGCAACCAGGCTTGCCAGCCAATGCAGAACGCCCTCAACCGCCATGATAAACCGCCAATTTGCTCAGCAAGCGCCGCCGTTGACCGCCGCCGAGACGCGGAGGAATACGCTCGCGGCCCAACTGCAAACCGACCGGTTGTTGGCGCCGCAACTGCTCGACAACCAGGCTGGCGGCCTGGCTGATGCGTTGCTCAAGGGAGCCTTGCAGCTGATCAAGGTCAATCATCAACGGCCTGGCGCTAAAACCTTCGTGCAGCTTCACCTTGTAAGAATCGTGGCGGGCCGACAACTTCCAGTGAATCGATTTCAGCGGTTCTCCGCCCCGATAATCCTGCACACTCCGCAGGTCGGAACTGTCGCCGCGTTTACGGCTGGAGGGCAGGAATGCTTGCCCCTCTTCACCCTTGGCGGCAGACATTTTTTCACCTTGCGGCAGGGGAAAGACCAGCAATTCCTGATTTATTGACACCCTCAGGGAGCGTACAAAAAAATTAATGGGATAACAGGATTCCAGCCACAGGTCTTCGAGTTGGTGGGTGCCGCGCTGCGGCCAGCTGAGGGTCAGACTGCCTTCGCCCCAGGCGCCCGCCGCCACCCAGGGAAACAGGGGGTTTTCCGCGCCGAGATTGAGGCGGATGAGGAAGGCCGGCAATCTCGCGCGGCGATTGTACAAGCGCACCCCAACCAAGGTGGGCTGAGTGGCAAAAACCTCGCGCGGAAAGTGAAATTCAACCTCAAGCCGACGCAGATTTTGCTGCCCCAGCCAGCCGGAAACGGCCATAAAGCCCAGCAGCGCCGATACCAGCAGGTAGAGCAGATTGTTACCGGTATTCACCGCCGCAAACCCCAGCAGCAATGTCATGCCCACATAAATAACGCCCGCCCGGGTTAATTTTAAACCAAAGGCACGGCCAACTTTTGCAGCAGCGATCGAATAATCTCCTGTTTCGACTGGGATTCATATTCCGGTTTCAAAATCAAGCGGTGCGCTTCGACCTGCACCGCAATCGCCTGTACATCTTCAGGAATGACAAAATCACGTCCCTCAAGATAAGCTTCGGCGCGGGCGGCACCGGCCAGATTGATGCCACCGCGGGTCGAAATGCCCGATTGCACCATGGAATGCTCGCGGCTGGCAAGGGCCAGAGCGTGGATATACCCGGCCAGATTATCCGCCAGCTTTATGTGGCTGACTGCCGCGCGTGCTTCGAGAATCTGCTGGGGCTCAAGGCGCGGCCGAAGACCTTCCAGCTGGTGGCGAATACTGCCGTGTTGAATAATCTGCTGTTCCAGTTCGGCAGGCGGGTAGCCAATATCCGTGGTCGCTAAAAAACGATCAAGCTGCGATTCCGGCAGGGCGAAGGTACCAATCTGCTCAACCGGATTCTGGGTCGCAATCACCATAAATGGGTTGGGCAGGGGGTAGGTCACGCCCTCAACCGTGACCCGCATCTCCTCCATGGCTTCGAGCATAGCGCTTTGGGTTTTGGGCATGGCCCGATTCACTTCGTCGAGCAGTATCAGGTGGTTGAAGATCGGCCCCTGAATAAAGCGAAAATTATTGGTCTGCCGGTCGAAAATCGACAAGCCGGTAATATCGGACGGCAGCAGATCGCTGGTGCATTGCACCCGGCCAAAACTCAAGCCCAAAACACGCGACAAAGCGAGAGCCAGGCTGGTTTTTCCCAGCCCCGGTATGTCTTCAATCAGCAAATGCCCCCCTGCGAGCAGACAAACGATCGCAATTCTCAGTGCACGAATTTTCCCTTGCAAGGTGTTGTGGGCCAGCGAATCAATAACGTCAAGCATGGCTTGTCGATGCAGAAGAGACATTTCAGCTCCCGGGATAACTCAGTAAACTTAAATGTGGTCATTGAAAAAGGCGTCATTCCCGATTTAAAAGGAATGACGCCGTAATTTTTGTAGCCAAAAAACACTTATAAAAAAATTTACATTTGACCTATCACCAAGTCTCTGACCCATGGCAGCCTGCCGTATTGCAGGTAGTGCCATCGTAGCCAATACTAGTATTGATGGTCTGTTGAGGATCAAGCTCAAAAACAGCTGTCATTAATCCACTGAAGTGCGAATTACCAGCAATTCCGTTTTGCAGCACTGTTGCGTCATGGCAGGAAAGGCAGGTTATGAATGAAACGCCAAGATGTCGACTGTGTTCGCCTGACGCATAAGAATTAGTCTCGCCACTCGCTTTGTGGCACTGCCGGCAGGCTGCTGTCCCACCGCCATAAACATCAATAGACCCGTTTGTCCAGGCCGGCGTCGTCACGCCTCCATGGCAGCTGACGTTGCTGCAAGAGTTGCCCGAAAAACTTGCTGCTGCGGAAGCATTGTAAGCCGCCGGAAATTGCATGCTCGCTGGTTCCGCAGGGTCATAGTGGTTGACTGTATCTGTTCCTGCGCCAGCATGACAGGCGGAACAGTCCGTGGTATCAGCAGTTAAAGGTGTGTGGACAGCGTGAGCACCAGCGCGGTTGGGACGATCGGCAATTGCGGTCGATGCCAAATTTGGTGGCGAAGCATGGCAGGATTCACATTGAGCGCCCGCAGCCAAGGGATCCCCCGCCGTGTGACAGCTCAAACAACTGGGGCCACTGCCGCTGCCATCAGCGACGTGGCAACCAAGGCAACTGGGGGCTGCAGCGGCAACATGGCCGCTACGCAGGAGCCAATCCGGCCCAACTGCATGCGGAGCTCCTGAGCTGCCGCCCGCCGTACCAAAAGCACCCAGCGCGACCGGTAATCCTGAATCGGAAAGCTGATGACCGGTGTCATTGCCATGGCAACCCGCCGCGTCACAGCCGAAGTTGGTTTGATTGTACTGCGTATCGGAGTTCATATTGATGCTACCGTTCCAGTGGTCAGCGCTGGTATAGGCTCCACGGGTAGACAACTCACCACCATTAGTGGATTGTTCGACTCCGTGACAAACGCTGCACTCACCATGAGAAGAGATGGCGGCAACAGTGCGATGAGCAACCCCTGTTGCCGTGGCCATATCTGCGGCGCCATCGGGCGGATACGCGTGACAGGCGGTACAATCGAGAGTCAGGTTAGTAGTTTCGGCATGGCATTCGCGACAACTGATCCCGTTGCCGCCAACACCATCCAACTCTGTGCCATGGCACAGGGTGCAAGCCTGTTGAATATTGGCTGCGGTGTAGTGAAAAACATCATTTTCCGGGCCAGCCCAAACAGCTGGGTGCGCAAGGTTTGCGCCATGACAGGCCTCGCAGCCCGTGCCACCCTGGCTTTCGATACCAACATTAAAGCGGGGATTACTTCCCGGCCCGCCGGTCGGATTATCTGAATGACACGCCTGGCAGGATGTCAGATCGGCCTTGGCATCCGGGCCATGGTTCGCTGGGTTCCGGTAGCTACCGTCAAGAGCGTGAGGCGCCTGCCCTGGGCCTTCGGCGTGACATCCACGACCATCGTAAGAAGCCGAAAAACAACTCGGCGCAGCACCGCTTCCTTTAAGATCAGCCCCATGACAAACGCCACAGGCGTTAATATTCGTGGTCGCCCGGTGGGCAGTAAACCAATCGGCCGGGTGGCCGCTAAGGCTTGCATTCTGGTTGCTGTCTGAGCAACCCCAGAGGCCAAGGACAGCGAGCAATAATAATCCCAAAGAATATTTCATCATTCCATTCTCCAATCATTCAGCCGTGGCAGGCCACACAGGTTTTCGTTGCTTTGGGATTACCATGGCAACGGAAACAGCTGCTCGGGTCAACTCGCCCGTCGATACGATGGCGGCTGAGGTAATCGCCGCGATGTGGTGTTTGCCGGTAAGTGTCGCTTTGATTCTTGAGGGAAGGCTTCAACTCGGTTTGAGCCGCATGGCAATCGGTGCAGAAACTGGTTTGATGGCACATGGAGCAGACCGCTTCGTTCTGGTAGGCGGTCTGGCGGTGATTGCTGCCCCAGGTTGACGTGTGAACAAAAGTACCGAAGGCCAGTTTATCACCACGAGCCTCATGGCAATCAGTGCACTTGCTGGTCGAACCACCAGCATCTTCAGACGACAAATGCCGCACAGGCAGATCTTTACCACTATCAAGCGCCGCACAGGCGACAAGCCCCAACCCGAGGATAAACAGGGCTAAAAATGTAAGAAATTTATTACGCATAATCAAACTCCCGATCGAAGTGAAAATTACAGAGATTTACCAAACTGATAACTGAGGGTCAGCATGCCGCGCAAATCCTCATCGAAATAGGGATCTTTACTGTAGTCACCCGATATTTTTACCTCCAGGGCATCGTCCATGAATTTTTGGCCGGTGCCGATCGAAGCAAACAATGAACGATCTTCGCCGTAAATATCTTGATCGTAAGCCACATAAACAAATTCGCAACTGACAAAATCCAGTGGCGCCTCGGCCAGTTGATCCCAGTAGCTGAACAAACGGGTTAGTACATAGTCATTCTGCGCCACATCGCCGAGCATATAGCCGATTTCCGCACCCAGTTGGCTTTGACCTTCCCCCGCCCAGGTTGCCAGCACAGCATAATACTGGGATTTATCATCCAGCACCTTGTAATCGTAAAATTTGGTCTTGGCGGTCAGCACCAGAGCATCAAGCGGCAAGGTAAAATCGGCACCGAAAATCGTCAGCTCTTCGCCGGTGGAGGCCAGAAAACGAAAGGGATTGGCACTGTTAGCGCTGGTGCCGAAATAATCTTCATACTGAAAAAACTCGTAGAAGGGTCGCACGGAAACCGGCCCCACAGAGGCATTGAGTTCGTAAGAATGCTCGGCAAAATTGTCGGTTTCCAGATTATAACTCGAAAAACCGCGCACCCAGATATTGGCCGGGAGATAAAGGGCTAAATCGAGGCCTGCCAGTTCCTCGGCATCCGTGCTGTCGTTGCGGATTTTTTTATAAGAAAAACCCAGGTCATACACACCGGCCAGATGGTTGGCCAAGCGCCCCCCAAAGATGCTGTCGCCGCCACGCCCGTTTTGCTTTGTCATGGCAACCTGCTGACCTGCATAGAGCGAACCCGAGAAAAAGCGCCCCAGATCAGAACTCAGCCGTAGACCGTCAAGCGCTTCGTTAGCGACCCCTTCGAAAACATATTGACGCCCGAGTCGCGCGTTAAAGGCGGCCTCTTGGCGGGTATATTCAAAATAAGCGTAAAGCAGTTCGCCTGACGACTGATCGGCAAAATATTCATTATCTGCCAAATCAGCGCGTCCCCAGCCATACAAATGAAACGCCAACCCCAGCTCATCGGGGTTTTCGATATCGACCTGCAAATATTCATAGGCCGGCAGCACCGCCGCATTTTCATCGGCAGCGGTATCGCGTTGGAACATCCGCAAAATCGTGTCTGACTGGATGTTCAATTCCGCAGCAAAAGCGCTGAACGGAAAAAACAGCAGGGCAGCAACGCCAAGGGTACAGAAATGTCGCAACGAAAATTTCATAGGTGTCTAGTCCTCCGTAACTGGCAAGCGCTTAAATGGAACGAGTGGTGGTTAAGTCAACCCTAGGTGGTGGGAGAAGTTTACAATAAAAATGAGCCGCGACAACAGCCGCGACCGCACTTCATTACAACGGTTCGCAATATAACCTAAATTTAAAATCGGCGCAATAAAAGGTT
>JAACTI010000407.1 GCA_009993495.1 Deltaproteobacteria bacterium
TGCCCTAGAGTTTAATGGAATGAGTAAATATTTTTATCTGGAAACCTTCGGCTGTCAGATGAATGTGGTCGATTCGGAACGCATCGTTGGTTTACTCAACCAGATTGATTACCATCCGGTTGATAATGCCGAGCAGGCTGATCTGGTGTTATTAAATACCTGCAGTGTGCGCGACAAGGCCGAACGCAAAGTTTATGGGCATCTAGGGCGTTTCAAGCCCATCAAAGATCGTCGCCCCGAGTTGATTATTGGCGTTGGCGGTTGTGTCGCCGAACAGGAAGGGGACAAGATGCTTGCGGAAGTCCCCTATCTGGATCTGGTCTTCGGCACCCATAATGTGCACCGTTTGCCCGAATTGGTGCAACAGGCGGAAAGCGGCCAGCGCCGACAGAGTATCACCGGTTTTCTCGATCGCGAAACCCGCCTCAATCTCTTTCCCCAACGCAGTCAGTCCGACAGCATCACCCGCTTCGTTACCGTGATGCAGGGTTGTGATAACTTTTGTTCCTACTGCATTGTGCCCCATGTCCGCGGGCGCGAAATCAGTCGTCCCAGTGACGAAATTCTCAAAGAAGTCACTGCGCTGGTGGCACAAGGTGTCCGCGAGATCACCCTGTTGGGCCAGAATGTCAATTCTTATGGCAACAAAGACGGTGCTGAGTTGAGCTTTGCCGAACTGGTAAAGTCTGTGGCGCGGATTGAGGGCCTTGAGCGCCTGCGTTTTACCACCAGCCATCCACGAGATATTTCCGACGAGCTGATCGACTGCTTCGCGACTGTCGATAAGTTGTGTCACCATTTGCATCTGCCGGTGCAGAGTGGCTCGAACCGCATTCTCCATTTAATGAATCGTGGCTATACCCGTGAAGAGTATTTAGGTTGCGTCGCCAAGCTGAAACAGATCTGTCCCGATATTCGGCTGACGACCGACATTATTGTTGGCTTTCCCGGTGAAAACGAAACCGATTTTGACCAGACCCTGGATCTGGTCGCCAAAGTCGACTATGCCGACGCCTTTACCTTTCTCTATTCAAAGCGTACGGGAACCGCAGCGGCTGAATTGGAAGATGAAACTTCAGCGAGAGTGAAACAACAACGCTTTGATCGATTGCTTAAATTGCAGCAAGAGAACAGCAAGCGCATCTGGGAAAGTGATCTGGGTCTGAGCTTGCCGATCTTGGTCGAAGGCTCGAGCCGTCAGGGAGAAGGGCAATTGTTCGGTCGCAGCGGTTGGAACCGAATCGTCAATTTCAATGGCCCAACCAGTCTCATCGGCCAGGTCGTCCCAGTGCGAATTGTTAAAATCCTGCGCAACTCCCATGTCGGCGAGTTATCTTACCCCCCTGAAGGAGAAAAATGATGATAGATCTGCATACCCATACCTTTGCCAGCGATGGCGAACTCGGGCCGGCTGAACTGGTGCGGCGGGCGGCCGTTGCCGGCTATCGGGCGCTGGCGATTACGGATCATGCCGATCAAAGTAATGTGGTCAGCCAGTTGCGCCAGCTGCGGCCGGTGGTCGAAGAGTTGGGCGATGCCAATGGCTTGTGTCTGCTTGCCGGAGTTGAGCTCACCCATGTTCCACCACGTCAGATAGCCGCCGTCGTGGCCCTGGCTCGTGCAAATCGAGCGCAACTGGTGCTGGTGCATGGTGAAACCATTGTTGAACCGGTGATTGCAGGTACCAATCGGGCGGCGATTGAAGCCGGAGTTGATATCCTGGCCCATCCCGGCCTGATCAGTGCCGAAGATGTACAGCTGGCAGCCGAAAAAGGCGTTTTTCTCGAAATCACCACCCGCAAGGGCCATTCCCTGACCAATGGTCATGTTGCTAAAATGGCAGAAAAATACGGGGCCAAGCTGGTGGTTAATAATGATGCCCACGCGCCAGGTGATCTGGTTTCCCTTGAAATGGCGCGTAAAATTGCACGTGGCGCCGGATTGACGGAAGCCCAATTTGAAGCGGCTTGCCAGAATTCCTTTGCCCTCGTCGAACGGAGCAGAAATGCTGACAAATAATGAATTTGATCTGCTGAAAAGTCTGGTCGAAGCTCCCAGCCCCTCAGGTTTTGAAACCCCGGCGCAACAGGTTGTGCGCAATTATCTGCAACCCCTGG
>JAACTI010000012.1 GCA_009993495.1 Deltaproteobacteria bacterium
CTTGAAAACAGAGCATAAATTTTGTTTTTCTCCAGCTTAATCGGTTCTTTGTGCCTTTACTCTAAAAGGTTTTTGCCCTTCTTTGCGGCTCTGCGCGAGCAAGCTTTTTTGACCGTAAAGGTCTCTCGACCAAGAAAGAGCTGAATGGTTACGTATCTTTTTTGAAATCAAAGTTTTCTACCCTTCGGGATAATTTTTGATCTAATCCGCATGTGAATTACATTTTTTTACCGTTCGGTAGTTTTTTCTTGTCCGCAGTGAATGTTAGTCCCAACATTCACCGTACGGTACAATTTTCGCCAACAGCATCACGGCACGTCAGCCAGGAGGAGCAGGTGACCATCATCACCGACCGCGGCATTGCGATCACCAACCCGAAGGATCTGGGCGAGCTGCTGCGCAAGAAGCGCAAGGTCCAGAACCTGACGCAGGGACAGGTCGCCGAGTTCAGCGGCGTCAGCGTCAAGTTTATCTCGGAGGTCGAGCGCGGCAAGAAAACCGCAGAGATTGGCAAGGTTCTCTATCTTCTCAACACCCTCGGCATCGACCTGATTGCCGACACGAGAGATTAACACTGATCGATCTATGAGAAATTTACTTCACGTTTATATTGACACCGCCAAGGTCGGAACCCTCATTGGCGAGGACAGCGGCGAGTACTCCTTCAACTACGAGGCCAGCTGGCCCGGGAGCAAGGCCCCCATTCCTCTTTCACTTTCTCTACCGCTCCAAATCGAGCCGTTTCCTCCCGAGGCATCAAAGGCCTTCTTCTCAAATCTTTTGCCCGAAGGACAAGTGCGCGATCACTTTGCCAGTAAACACCGGGTTTCCCCGGATGACGATTTTGGGCTCCTTGCCGCCCTGGGGGGCGACTGCGCCGGCGCCTTGGCCCTCTATCCTGGGGGGCCAGACTATGTTTACGAAGCCAACCCCCCAAGCTACCGGCCATTAACGAGTGCCGAACTGAAGCAGTTGCTTGACGAAGCCTACATCATGGATCCGTCGTTTCTTGGCGAGGAAGAACGTACCAGGCTGTCGCTGGCCGGGTGATCAGGCGATTGTCCTTTCCCTTAGCTTGTCAATGGTTCGCGATATGATGACCCTTTACAATCTTAGGGTCAGCAATCTTGGCACGGGATTCATTCTTTTTCATGCTATCAGTCAAGCGTATATCGCTGGTGAACTTCAAGATTTAACCGAATCTTTTGCAGAGTCTCTGAATGATTTGGTGGTGAGCCATTTTGGGCAGGTTGGTTCCAAAATTGCCAAAGTCGTTGGCTCTAAGGCAGTTGAAGGCGTGGCAAACGGTTTAATGATGTACAGATTGGGACGGGCGACTACAAAATTACTTCAGCCAACCTGTTGAAAAATGCGAACCACCCCGACGCGAGGGGTTTTCTTTTGCCGCACCGGACGCGCCCCTGGAAGCAAACCTCACCCCGGAGCACCAAAACGGTCACTCTCTGCCGTCACCGTCCCCTGGGACAAGAAAACCACTGCACCGGAATCACACCGGAACCCACAAACAGAAAAACCCACTCCGAATCCGGGGTGGGTTCACTTGATGAATCTCTTGGAGGAAAACTGGTCGGGGCGAGAGGATTTGAACCTCCGACCCCCTACTCCCGAAGCAGGTGCGCTACCAGACTGCGCTACGCCCCGACATCATTTTCCTGTGCAACACGGGCAACACTTTTAGCACTCCCACCTGTGAAAATCAAGTCAAATTGCGAGACATCAATTCAAACGTCTTAACCACCGTTGGGTCACGACTGAACCCAGATGTCCATAAAAAACCGGTAACCATTCAGCCCTTTTCTGTTCGGGAGCCCTCCAAAAAAAATGTTTATCGCACAGAGATGCAACGGCGCAAAGAAGATCAAAATCATTTTTTTTGTGGTATTGTTTTCCTCATCATAACCAACCCGCTGATCTCAACTGCGTTAATTGAGCCTGAGGGCGACTTTTTTGCGGTGGTCGCCAAACATTAAAGGAGCCGGACTATGGAAAGAAATCTGAAATTATGCCTTGTTGTTCTTCTTTGTGTCGCGCTGGCACTGGTTGCCGGGTGTTCGAGCAAGAGCAAACTGGTGGCCGGTGCGCCCGATTGGGTGAATATGGGCAGCGGCGCCTTTGATGATGACGAGACCAAGGTTTTTTACGGTGTCGGCGTGGTCACCGGTATCGCCAGCCCGTCGCTGTCACGCGAAACTGCCGAGCAACGCGCCCGCGCCGAGATTGCGCGTCAGTTAAAGAGTTATGTGACCGATCTCTATCGCGATTATCAGGTGGCTACCGAAACCCAGGCCAACAAGGCCATGCAGGAAGAGCAGCATATTGATGCGACCATGAAAAATTTAGCCGAAGTCACGGTGCGCGGCGCCCGGGTGGTCGAATTCTGGCGCAGGCCCGAAACCGACAACATCTATGCCCTGGCCAAACTGGATGTTGTGGCTTTCAAGTCGGCGATTGAAGAGATGGGAGCCCTGGATGAGGGCTTTCGCGGCTATGTGCGTGACCATGCCGAGCAGGCTTTCAACCGGATGAATAAACAATAACGCGGAGATATAACCATGAACTTGCTGAAAATGATGGTGTTTTTGCTGCTGACCTTCTTGCTCGCGGCCTGTGGCACCAGTGTGAAACGGATGGAGATCGACGAAGTGAAGGATATGTCCGGGCGTTGGAATGACACCGACAGCCAGATGGTTTCAGAAGCCATGGTGCAGGATTGCCTTAACCACCCCTGGTTGACGGAGTTCAGCCAGCGCCAGGGTAAAAAGCCCGACGTAATTGTTGGTGCCATTCGTAATCGTTCAAGCGAACATATCGCGACGGAAACCTTTACCAAAGACCTTGAACGGGCGCTGATCAATTCGGGCCGCGCCAATTTTGTGGCTTCGGCCGAGGAGCGTCTTGGGGTGCGCGATGAACGCCTTGACCAGGATCTGAATGCTGCGCCCGAAACTCGCAAAGCCCCGGGAATGGAAGCGGGCGCCGATTACATGCTGATTGGTGCGATCAATTCCATTGTCGATAAAGAGGGGGGCGACAAGGTGGTTTTCTATCAGGTCGATCTTGAGCTGATTGATATGACCAATAATCGCAAGGTGTGGATTGGCAACAAGAAAATTAAGAAATTTGTTGATCGCCGCCGCTTCGGATTTTAACGCTGCGTGGGTAGATTTCTTCTTACTGACAGCTGGGTCAAACTTCGCTCTGCTCTGCTCTGCGTTGTGCTGGCCGCAACCAGCGGTTGCTCAGCGGCCAAACAGGTGCAGCACCAGGTGCAGGATCTGTCGATTGCCGGACGCTACGATGCGGCCCTGGTCGAACTTGACAAATCGCGGCTGGCCAAAAGCTCCAATGATCGCCTGCTGTATCTCATGACCCGCGGCCTGCTGCTCCACGAACAGGGCAGCTACCAACAAAGCAATGAAGTTTTTGAGCAGGCCGACCAGCTGAGCGAAGAATTGTTTACCCAAAGTGTCAGTGCCGGTACCCTCTCCTTTCTGACCAACGACCAGATCATGGCCTATACCGGTGCCGACTATGAGGTCGTGTATCTCAATTACTACAAGGCTCTCAACTATCTGGCGCTGGGGAATCTGGAAGCTGCCGGAATTGAGGCGCGCCGAGTAGATCTTAAACTACAAGAGTTCAGCGACGCCTACGAAGGTAAAACTATTTTTAAGGAAGATGGTTTTTTGCGGCTGCTCACGGGCTTGATCCATCAGGCGCAGCAGGATTGGAACAACGCCTTTATCTCTTACCGCTTGGCCCTGGACAGCTTTAACGCCACCCACGGAGTCTACGGCGTGGCAGTGCCGGACATCCTTTGGAGCCTGCTGACAACCACGGCCCAGCGTTCCGGGCTGCTAACGGAGCGCGATGACTACCGCCGTCGGGCGCTGGAGCAGGGCGTCACCCCGGTAAAAATTGACGCTCTGGCGGTGGTGCTGGTCAATGGGGGACAAATCCCGGTTAAGCGTGAACGGATGGCGATTTTCCCGACAGAACACGGTTTTCCCGTTAAGTTGGCGCTGCCTGAATTTGTGGCCCGGCAGGAGACTTCTTCCCCGACAAACGTGTGGATCGAGAAGGAGGCGGTGCCGCTTTATCCGGTTGAAAATCTTGCGGCTATCGCGGTCAAAAGCCTGGAAGATCGTATCGGTCGTGTGCTGGCCAAGGCGATTGCGCGCACCCTGGCCAAGGAAATCGCCGCGCGCAAACTTGAAAAGCAGCACGGCGGTGGCGCCGGGGCTCTGGTGCGCATTTTCAATGTACTGAGCGAAAATGCCGACCTGCGCAGTTGGACGGGTTTACCGGCAAGGGTTCAAATGGCGGCGCTGCCGCTAGAACCTGGTGAGCATCGCTATCGCCTGACGGCCAAAGGGCGCACTATTGAAGGAACCCTGGTAGTCCCGGCCCGTGGTGTCGGGTTTGCTTTTCACCGCATTTATTGATGGAGGTTGAGTATGCAGAAGTTGGCGTTAGCTTTGTGCGGGATTTTTCTGCTCCTGACCAGTGGTTGCGCGCCCAAGGTGCCGGATTGGATCGCAGGTCACAGCCCGAACTATCCGGAGGATGCCTGGCTGATCGGAGTCGGCAGTGCCGAAAAGCGTCAGGAGGCGGAAGATCGTGCCCGGGCGGCGATTGCGCGAATTTTTTCTGTTGCGATTCAATCGACCCAAACCAGTTCCGAATCTTTCTGGCTTAATCGACTGGCATCGGGGGAACGCAGTGGCTATGAGCAACAAGCCAGTTCCCAGCTGATCACAACCACCCATCGCATTCTCAGCGGCGCACGGATTGCGGAAGTTTGGGAAAAACAGCCCCGTGAGATTTATGCTTTGGCCGTGCTCGACCGCAGCCAGGCGGCCCACCCCCTGCGGCAGGAACTGGCCGATATCGATCTGGCCATCAGCAATGATCTGACCAGGGCAAAAAAACAAAACCACGCCATCGAGCGCCTGGCGAGTTATCTGCGGGCCTTGCAACGCTATGAGCGACGGCGTCAGCTGGCGGCAGACCTGGCGATTCTGGTGCCCTCGGGCTATGTGGCGGCCGCACCGGCCTCGGCGGCTGAAGTGGCGGGCTGGGCCGAAAAAACCGCTGCCGATATCCGGCTGAATCTTAAACTCACTGGTGACGAGAAGGGTGTTGTCGAAGGAGCAATGATTTCAGCCCTGGCAAAGCTCGGTTTGGTTCCACAGATCAATCAACCGGGGGATATGCAGATTGATGCGCGCATTCAGCTGGAACCCTATCAGGGCAATGGCCCCTTGCACTGGGTTATGGCGACGGTTGAAACCCGCTTTCTGCTCCCCGACGGTCAGCCCCTGGATGCCCTGCGCACTAGTGTGCGGGAGGGTTCACAGGTGGAAAGCCGGGCGCGCATTCTGGCCCTGGAAAAGATTGGTGATGCCCTGGCCACAGCCGTGGTGCAAAAACTCTTTACCCTCGGCAGTGCCGGGCTGAATTAAGGGGTGGAACGCTTGCCCTGATCCTCCTCCTCGTGGCGGAAATTTTCGACCGGGAAAGGGGCCACATTCCAGATGTCGGCGGCGTATTCGGCGATGGTGCGGTCACTGGAAAATTTCCCCATTTTTGCCGTGTTCAGAATAGCAGTGCGCGCCCAGGCGGCCGGTTTGCGGTAAAGGTCGCTGACCCGATCCTGACAGGCAAGGTAAGAGGCGTAGTCGGCCAGCAACATATACTGATCCCCCTGATTCAGCAGGCTGTCGGCAAGCGGTCGAAACAGGCCGCGCTCGCGGGGAGAAAAGGCCCCTTCGGCAATCATATCGATCACCTGGCGCAACTGGGGGTTGTGCTGGTAATAATCCCGCGGGTTGTAACCCTTGGCACGCAGAGACTGAACTTCCGGGGCCGTCATCCCAAAGATAAACATATTCTCCCGCCCGATTTCTTCCATCATTTCAATCGTAGCACCATCCAGGGTGCCAATAGTCAGGGCGCCGTTAAGGGCAAACTTCATATTGCCGGTGCCTGAAGCTTCGGTTCCGGCGGTGGAAATTTGCTCGGAGAGATCGGACGCCGGGAAAATTTTTTCCGCCAGGGACACGCTGTAATTGGCCAGAAAAACCACTTTGATCCGATTGCGCACCAGCGGATCATGGTTGACCAGATTGCCGACGGCGCTGATGAGCTGGATAATCAACTTGGCGATAAAGTAGGCTGGCGCCGCCTTGCCGCCGAACACAAAGGTGCGCGGCACCAGATCAAGAGCGGGGTTTTCTTTAATGCGGTTGTACAGGGTAATAATGTGCAGCACATTGAGCAGCTGGCGTTTGTATTCGTGAATGCGCTTGACCTGACAATCGAACAGCGACGCCGGATCAATGCTGATGCCGTTGTGCTGTTGAATATACTCCGCCAGGGCCTGTTTGTTGCTGTGCTTGATCTGTTGCCAGCGCGTCACAAAATCGGCATCTTCGGCCAAAGGCAGCAGTTGCTGTAATTCGTCGAGTTTTGTCACCCAGCCAGAACCGATTTTCTCGCTGATCAGAGCGGCCAAGCGGGGGTTGGATTTTTTCAGCCAGCGACGCTGGGTCACGCCATTGGTCTTGTTATTGAAGCGTGCGGGGTACATCTGATAAAAATCGTGAAACAGCTGGTTTTTGATGATTTCTGAATGCAGGGCCGCCACCCCGTTAACGGAATGGCTGGCAATGATGCACAAATTTGCCATGCGCACCTTGCGCTCCCAGTGCTCTTCGATAATTGACATACGTTCCAATTTACCAACATCGCCAGGGAAAGCAGCGCGCACCTCGCTGAGAAAGCGTTCATTGATCTCATAAATAATCATCAGATGACGGGGCAGTATCTGCTCAAAAAACCAGATTGGCCATTTTTCCAGCGCCTCGGGCAGAATGGTATGGTTGGTGTAGGCAAAGGTTTTTTGGGCAATCTGCCAGGCCGCGTTCCACTCAAGCCTTTCAAGGTCAAGCAACACCCGCATCAATTCAGGAATCGCCAGGGAAGGGTGGGTGTCGTTAAGTTGAATGGCAACTTTTTCGGGGAGCAAAGTTAAATCTGCATGTTTTTTCTTAAAGCGATAGATTACATCGTGAACCGTGGCTGAGGCCAAAAAATATTCCTGTTTGAAACGCAGTTCCTTGCCCTCAATCACATCATCGGCCGGGTAGAGAACCTTGGAAATATTTTCCGAATTCATCTTCTGCTCAACGGCGCGGATATAATTGCCCTGATTAAAAAATTTCAGATCAAACTCACGGCTTGATTTGGCACTCCATAAACGCATGGTGTTGACCGTGTGGGTTTCATAGCCGGGGATGAGCATGTCGTAGGCCATGGCCATCACATCTTCGGTATCGACCCAGCGATGTTGCAGCTTGCCATCCTCATCGTTTGAACTGACTACCCGCCCATAAAATTTCACCGGATGCAAGCGATCACGGCGATCCAATTCCCAGGGGTTGCGATAGCGCAACCAGTTATCGGGGATTTCTACCTGGGCGCCATCGACAATCTTTTGGCGAAAAATGCCGTATTCATAGCGGATGCCATAACCGTAGGCGGGAATCGCCATGGTCGCCATGGAATCAAGAAAACAGGCCGCCAGCCGGCCCAGCCCCCCATTACCCAGCCCGGCATCGTGTTCATCGTCAACAATTTTATCAAAGTCGTAGCCCAGAGAGGTGATAGCGTTGCGAAAATCGTCGTAGCAGCCCAGGTTTATCAGGCTGTTTTCGAGGGTGCGCCCCATGAGAAATTCCATCGACAGGTAGTAAACGCGTTTCTGATCGCTGTGATAGTAAGCCTGCTGGGTATCAAGCCAGCGTTCAATCATGCGATCGCGCACCGCATAGGCCAGGGCAGTGTAAATATCGTAGCAGGTGGCCGAGTATTTATCTTTCCCCAGGGAATATTCCAGATGTTCCAGGTAGCTCTTAATCACGTTCATCATGGGGTCAAGATCGGGATGGGGATCCGGCGGGCAGGGATGGTCAGACATGAGCAAACCTCATAGCAAAGCAGAAGAAAAGGCACGACCTCCACAAGTATAATCGACGAATATCAATTGGAAAGGGTGTCAACAAATAAACCCCTAACTGTTCAGTAGCCTTGGTGTAAAAATGACCGTGAGAGTCAAGGGTGTTTTGCGCAGAGCCGCAAAGGCGCAGAGAAAAACCAGAGTCTTAAGGCTTCAATTCGGGCCATAACTTTTATTTTTCTCTAGCGTAATCGGTTCTTTGTGCCTCTTTGCTCTCAAAGGGTTTCGCCCTTCTTTGCGGCTCTGCGCGAACAAGCTTTTTTGAACGTAAAGGTCTCTCGACCAGGAAAGAGCTGTAGTTACATAAAACACTGTGTCCCGACAAGATGTACTCAATACGTTAGTTTTGTGCGGAAAATTTATGGGCTCAGTGTTTCTGCGGGATTATTTTTAAGCTGCCACAGGGAATGAACCACCAGGGTGGCGAGAATCAACAATCCGGCCAACAGAGTGGACAGATCGGGGGATTCACCGACCACCAGCCAGACCCAGAGCGGTCCGAGCAGGGTTTCGAGCAGCAGAATCAAGCTGACCTCGGCGGCCGGTAAATAACGCGAGCCGCGAGTGATAAGGGCGAAGGACAGGGGCAGCACCAGCGACCCTTGAAGCAGCAGCAACGCGGCATCGCGCGCAGATATGGCCTCGGGCCAGCCGCCCGCCAAGGCAAAAGGAATTGCGAGCAAGCTGCCAAAGGCAACGGCGGGGATCATGTTGTGGGCCCGAGCCTGGCGCAAAACCACCAGGTTGCCCCCCCACAGGCTGGCCGCCCCCAGGGCGAGGAGATTGCCAACCATATCACCCAGCTCCAGGCTGCGCGTAAAAATCAGAAAAATACCGCAAAAAACTGTGAAAATTGCGGCAAGAGTGGCACGTGAAATACGCTCGCGAATAAAAATATAGCCGATCAGGGCCGCAAACAAGGGGGTCGCCGCCAGAATGACCAGGGTATTGGCAGCGGTGGTGCGCATCAGGGCATTAACGAACAGCAGGGAACCGGCTGCGGCAATCATAGCCGACATTAAACCGTAGCGACCGGATTCCAGGCTCAAGGTTATGAGGCGGCGGCGATAGAGCAGCGCCAGCCCGGCCAGCAGGATAATTCCAGTGATCAAACTGCGCCAAAAAAGCATGGTCCAAACATCACAACTAAGCAGCTTTACCAGCATGGAATCAGGGCTGAGCAATAAAACTGCGCCGATCGTTATCAGCAGTCCGCGGCGATGAAGATTTTCGACCATGTATTTTTCCTGCCTGAGCTAAAAAGGCGTAGATCTCGTGGGGCTCGAAGCGCATCGTTACGCGACAAACGTCTGTAGCAAACCAATTTGATGGCACCTTCAGGGGGCAAGCTGTATTTTTGCCTGTTCAGTACACCTCGGGGATAAAGGTCTGGTCACTTAAGGGCGGCCTGACATAACCGATTTCCTCCTGGCGGGGAGGCAGTTTAATCGGTTTTGGGGTTAAATCTTTGTAGGGGATCATCTGCAACAGATGATGGATGACATTGAGCCGCGCGCGCTTTTTGTCGTTGCCGTCGACCACGTACCAGGGGGCCTGTTTGATGTCGGTGTGGGCGAACATTTCGTCTTTGGCGATGGAGTATTCGACCCAGCGCGAACGGGATTCCAAATCCATGGGGCTGAGTTTCCAGCGTTTGGTGGGATCCTTGACGCGGGCCTGAAAGCGGCGCTCCTGCTCCTCGTTGCTGACCGAAAACCAGTACTTTATCAGCAGGATGCCGCTACGCACCAGCATGCGCTCGAACTCGGGGCAGGAACGCAGAAACTCGGCGTGTTCTTCGTTGCTGCAAAAACCCATGACCTTTTCGACCCCGGCGCGGTTGTACCAGCTGCGATCGAAAAGCACCATTTCGCCGGCGGCTGGCAGCTGTGCCGCATAACGTTGAAAGTACCACTGGCTGCGCTCCCGTTCGGTCGGAGACGGCAGCGCCACCACCCGCACCACCCGCGGATTGAGGGATTCGGTGATGCGTTTAATCGCCCCACCCTTGCCGGCGGCGTCACGACCTTCAAAAATCACCAGCACCCGAAGTTTTTCCGCGCGCACCCATTCTTGCAGCTTGATCAGTTCGATCTGTAATTTGGCAAGTTCTTTTTCATAGTCATTCTTGCTGATCGTGCGCGGTGGTACTTCACGGTCGGCGCTGCGACGCTTGAGGTTACTTTCCGGGTTACCGCGGCGATATTCTTTAGCGTTTTGCGCTTTTTTGCTCATGGAAGTCTCCTTATTCTGCGGATAAAATGCAACTGTAGTGCAAAATGGCCCAATAAAAAGCCGTAACTCTTCACCTGTCCACCCAATGGTCGTCATCCCCGAGGGATTCTGTCGGGTAACCAGATTTTTCAACCCGAAAACCTGGGATTTCAGCTAAATACTGGCGGAATGACGCTGTCGGAGTCGCCTTCCGGCGCGATTTTCGCGGCTGAAAGCCGCTCCCACAAAAAAGTGCTAAACAGTTACATCTTTGTTAATAGTCGATTTTACTGCGCAGGGCTTTGGTTTGGCCCTGGCGGTTTTTCTGGTCGAGGCGGCGGGCGCGGGCGGCTTTGCCGGGCTTGGTGGGGCGGCGTGGTTTGGCCACCTGGGTGGCTTTTTCAATCAAGGTTTCGAGGCGCAAAATAGCATCGGCGCGATTTTTTTCAAAGCTCCGGTAACGCTGGGCCTTGATCATGACAACACCCTCGGCGGTGATGCGGCGATCGGCCAGTTTGAGCAGCCGCTCTTTGATCTCGTCGTCTAGGGATGATGTTCTGATGTTAAAACTGAGGCTGACGGCGCTCGCAACTTTGTTCACATTCTGGCCACCGGCGCCCTGGGCTCGAATGGCGCTGATCTGAATGTCCTGCTCGGATATCATGGGAAGTTATGAACCTGCACTGATCATTACCTCCGATTGGGGCAAGTCGTGAACGGCTGAAGCATAATCATGCCCATAAAATCAGGAACGAGCCGTTACGCGCTTGATCAAAGCTAGCAGCAGCCCCAGGGTAATAAAGGCCCCCGGCGGCAGTATCATCAACAGCATGGGGTGGTAAGAGCTGCCCAATAAATTGACGCCCAGAATCGCGCCAGAACCAAAAAATTCGCGCAGGGTGCCGAGGATGAACAGCCCCAGAGTGAAGCCGAGGCCCATGCCGAGACCGTCGGCGAGGGCAGGAATCAGGGGATTCTTTGAGGCAAAAGCTTCGGCGCGCCCTAAAATCAGGCAGTTGACGACAATCAGCGGAATGAAGATGCCCAGGGCCTGATAAAGATCATAAACCCAGGCTTCCATGGCGAGCTGAACCACGGTGACGAAGGAGGCGATGATGACGATAAATGCCGGAATCCGCACACCGGCGGGTATCAGCTTGCGCAGCAGGGCCACCACGCTGTTGGAACAGACCAGCACGAAGGTGGTCGCCAAGCCCATACCCAGGCCATTTTCGGCACTGGTGGTCACGGCCAGTACCGGGCACATGCCAAGCATCAGCTTGAAAACCGCATTTTCTTTCCAGAGGCCCTTGGAAAATTCCTTCAGCAGACTCATTGGTTGGCTCCCAGATCGGTGGTCAGTTCGGCGCGATGTTGGCGGTAGAATTCCAGCCCCTTGCTCACGGCCCCGACAACCGCCCGAGGTGAAATAGTGGCGCCGGTAATTTGGTCGAATTCGCCGCCATCTTTTTTGACTCGCCAGTCAACATTGTCCAGCCCCTTACCTTTGAATTGATCTTTAAAGGCGGGTTCGTTAATTTTTGAACCCAGGCCGGGGGTTTCGGCGTGGGAGACAATGGCAATGCCGTTAATAAGATCCTGGGGGTCAACTCCGACCATGACCTCGATATTGCCGCTGTAACCATCAGGCGCAATGACCTTGAAAGCTACGCCCTTGAGTTCGCCGCCCTGACGGGCACGATAAAAGGTTTTCATGCGCGGCTGACCTTTTTTGTCCAGGCCATCCGGTATTTCAACCTTGTCGGTATCGGGGCTGTTGTCAAACGGGGGCAGCACGGCGCTGAGGGCCTTGAGCATTTGCAGGCGGCGCTGCTCCTTAATCGGTTCGCGGGTGGCACGTTCAACCTGGGACAGAATAAATCCGGCGCAAACGGCGATCAGGGTCAGGGCCAACAGCAGGCGGGTCATCTCTTTCATAGCATCAGGCCTTTGCCGGGCGCTGTCCGTAAATTTTCGGACGGCAGAAGCGATCAATCAAGGGCGTAGCGGCGTTCATCAGCAGAATTGCGAAGGAAACCCCTTCGGGGTAGCCACCGAAAAGACGAATCAGCAAGGTCAGCAACCCGCAGCCACAGCCGAAAATCAACATGCCTTTGGTCGTGACCGGCGAGGTGACCATGTCGGTCGCCATGAAAAAGGCCCCGAGAATCAGGCCACCGGTGACCAGATGAAACAGGGGGCTGGGATATTTCTCCGGCGCAATCGCCCAGAAAATACCGCCAAGCACCAACACCGTACCAATAAACGCCACGGGAGTGTGCCAGCTGATAATTTTTTTGTAGAGCAGATAAACCCCGCCCAAAAGCAGAGCCAGGGCTGAAACTTCGCCCAGGCACCCACCCATGTTCCCCAGCAGATAATCACTGAAACCGCTCTGGGCTAAAGCCGGTAGTTTGCCGGTGAGCATGACGGCGGTTTTCATTTCCCCCAGGGGGGTAGCGGTGGTTACGGCGTCGAATCCTGAAGTGAGGGGCGCGGGTGCGGTCCAGTTAGTCATTTGTACCGGGAAGGAGATCAAGAGCACCACCCGCGCGACCAGGGCGGGATTGAAGGGGTTGTGGCCCAAGCCGCCGTAAACCTGTTTGCCGATCAAAATCGCAATCGCCGCTCCCAGCAGTGATATCCACCAAGGGCTCGATGGCGGCAAATTGAGGGCCAGCAAGATGCCGGTGAGGGCCGCCGAACCATCGGCCAGGGTCTGGGGAATCTTTTTCAGCCAGCAGCTCAGGGCTTCAAAGACCATGCACCCCAGGGTGCAGATCAGCAGCACACTCAGGGCCGGGAGCCCAAAGAAATAAAGAGACACCAAACTGGCAGGCACCAGGGCGTAAATGACCTTGCGCATGACCTGGTCGGTCGTTTCACCATTGTGGATATGGGGCGAAGATGACAAATAAAGCTGGTTTTCCACCTCAGGTTGTCCTTTTTTGCGCCATGATGGCGGCCTTGGCATAGCGGATTGATTGCACCAGGGGCAGAGTTGCCGGGCAAATATAGGTGCAACAGCCACATTCAATGCAGTCGAGGGCATGATAGCCTGCCGCCTGGTCGATCATGTCGAGACGCGCACAGGCGGCGATGCTGGTGGGTTGCAAATGAATAGGACAGACACTGATGCAGCGACCACAGCGGATACAGGGCCCGGCTTCATAACGTGGCAGATCCTGCT
>JAACTI010000013.1 GCA_009993495.1 Deltaproteobacteria bacterium
CTCTATCAATTGCAGCGCGATGGTCTGCTGCCCTTCCCGGCCATGAACGTCAACGACGCCGTCACCAAAAGCAAATTTGACAATGTCTACGGCTGCCGTCACTCGCTGGTCGATGGCATTATGCGCGCCACCGACGTCATGCTCTCGGGCAAGGTGGCGGTGGTCTGTGGTTACGGCGATGTCGGTAAGGGCTGTTGTCAATCACTGCGCGGCCAGGGCGCACGCGTTATTGTTACAGAAATCGACCCCATCTGCGCCTTGCAGGCGTTGATGGAGGGTTATGAGGTCAAAACCCTCGAAGATGTGGTAGCTGATGCCGACATCTTTATCACGACTACGGGTAATTACCACATTATCACCGCGGCCCAAATGGCCCGGATGAAAAACAACGCCATCGTCGGCAATATTGGTCACTTTGACAACGAAATCGACATGGCTGGCCTGGCAAAAACCCCGGGTATCAAAAAAATCAATATTAAAAACCCAGCAGAACATGGCAATCAGGTTGACCGCTGGGTCTTTGCCGATGGCCACGGCATTATTGTGCTGGCCGAAGGGCGTTTGCTCAATCTGGGTTGCGCTACGGGTCACCCGAGCTTTGTCATGTCCAATTCCTTCACCAATCAGGTGATGGCGCAGATGGAGCTCTTCTGTCGGAGCGAAAATTATGCCAATGGCGTTTATGTGCTGCCCAAGCACCTGGATGAAAAAGTCGCCCGTTTGCACCTGGGCAAACTCGGCGCCCGGCTGACCGTCCTCACCCCCGAACAGGCCGCCTATATCGATGTGCCCATCGAAGGGCCCTATAAGCCCGATCATTATCGTTACTAAAAACCACTTCGCCCCGGTTACCGAACCGGGGCGAAGTGGTTTTTAGACTCGCATCCGCAGTAGCAGATAAAGACTGATGAGCAGGAAAATCAGGTTAGCCGTCCAACCGGCAATAAAAGGCGGGAGGGCCCCGGCATAACCAAAAGCCAGGGCCATGGACATAAGCAGAAAATAGGCGACGCCGATGAGCAAACTGAGAGCGATACCCAGTGCGGGGCTGCTACCGCGCTCGAAGCGTAGAGCAAAGGGCACCCCGAGAAGCCCCATAATCAAACAAGCAAAGGGCGCCGCCAGACGCGCCTGGAGATCGACGCGCAGGCCGGTGGTGTCAAAACCTTCGGCCTCAAATTTATTGACATCCCGCCAGAGCGCATAAGCGTTGTCCATGCCGCCACGCTTGCTGGTCTGCTGGGCAAAATCCTCGGCGGTACGCCCCAGGTCGACGGTAAGATCTGTGAGGTCCTGAGTATCAAGCAACTCCTGGCTTTCGGGCGCGAAGCGAAATTCTTTGGCTGTTGCTGCAAACCAATAAGGGGCAACAAAGCGCAACTCGTTGATCTGCAAACGGCGGATCAGTTGAAAATTCTCATTCAACGTATAAAGACTGACCCCCTGCACGCGTTTTTGCCGAGGTAAGGCCAGAACTACATTAATAATGCGCTGGCCGTCACGATACCAGATGTGTCCGGCAGTGAGTGAAGGCTCAGGTCGCCCTTTCAACTGGTATTCGACAATCCGGTTGTGGGTACGGGTCGCCAAGGGCGCAACCAGTTCGTTGACCAGCAGATAAAAAATTGTCAGCCCCGCCACCGCAAGCAGAAGTGGTCGAATAATCTGCCACAGACTGATGCCTCCCGCGCGCATGGCCGTAATCTCGCTGGTGCGCCCCAAGCCGCCCAGGGTCAGCACCATACTCATCAGCAGGCTTAAGGGTGCAATCTGGACAAAAATAAGCGGCAGGCTGCTGAAAAAATAAACCAGATATTGCTCGGCAGAAGCCCCAACCTCAATGAAATTATCGAGCTTTTCGAAAAAATCGACCAACAAATACAGGCCGGTACACGCCGCCAGGGTCAGGGCCAGAATTTGGGAAAAATGTCGGATCAAATAGAGAGGAACCTGGTTCATTTCGGTCGCCCCCACCAACGGCAGCAAGCGGGCAGGCGCAGGCGCAAGGGCTTTTCAATGGCACTGCGGTAAATAGCGTAACTGCCCCCCGCCAGAAACACCAGATTCGGCAAATAAAAGGCCACCCCCACAGGTAGCAGATTTTCTTTCACCAGATTTGCGGCAATCTTCAAAAGTAAGTAGTAGCAGAGCGCGGTACACAGGGCCAGAGTGAAGCCCGAGCCCTTACCGGAACGCGAAACTTGCAAGCCGAGGGGAATGCCGATCAGGGCGAAAAAAAAAGGCGCGAAAGATTTGCTGTTACGCCGGTGCAAATCGGAATAAAGCTGTTTGAGCCTTGCGGGGTCGCTGATGCGGCGGGACTCGGCCAGCAACTCAAAGGAAGTGTACTCGCTGAGGGAACGCGAACGCTCGGCAAGATCCTGCCGGGCCTGTTCGGCGTTGAGGTTGAGATCGTAGGTTTCAAAATGGGCTAACTGATAGGTCTGCTTCGTGTCTCGACTCAAAGAGTGGATACTCCCCTCGTACAGGCGCAGAGCCAAACTTTTTTCGGCATCATTAGCAATAAAAAAACCCTTGCGGGCAAAAATAGTTGTCGGCTCTTTGGCCGAACGGAGATCGGTAATGAAGACATTGGACATCTGACCGGTTTTTTCATTTTTATCGGTAACATACAGAATCAACCCGTCAAAGCTGTCGTTAAAAACGCCCGCCTTGACACCAACGCCGGCATGGGTTGAGGCAATAACAAAAGCCTGATCGCGAAAGGCCGCCTTGCCCGCCGGCTTGCCATAATGCTCCATAACCGCGGTAACAAGTGAAAAGACCAGGGCCAAAAGCAACACGGGTTTCAGTAGGGCGAAAAGACTGGTTCCGGTGGCTTTGAGGGCGGTAAATTCGTGGTCAGAGGACAGGCGGCCAAAGGCCAGCAAGACGCCAAGGAGAAAGGCCAGAGGCAGGGCAACCGCCAGCAGAGCCGGCAACTGAAAACTGAACAGCGTAAAGATACTGGCCGCCGACACCCTTTGGTTGATGACCAGTTCGGTCAGATCTGGGAATTCTCCCATGACCAACAAGAAGGTAAAAACTCCGAGACTCAACAAGGTCGGCAGCAGGATTTCATGGAGGATATAGGTGTGGATACGGCGGCAACTCATGGAGCGCATCTTAGTACAGCCTTCTGGATCCTGTAAATTGATTTACATCCCGGCTCAAGGGTCGGCACCGAAATTTTTCTTGATCCTACCGAAATCGCGTGTTATAGACCACAGGTTATTCATTACGCACGCTTTTCGACTGCAACGAAGGTCCTGCAATACGGCAGGTTCGGTGCGGAATGACAAAAGCGGAGGCAAAAACCATCACAAGGAGTCGTAAATGTCCCAAATCACCATGAAGCAACTGCTCGAAGCGGGCGTCCACTTTGGTCACCAGACCAAACGCTGGAACCCGAAAATGAAACCCTATATCTTTGGGGCGCGCAACGGCATTTATATTGTCGATCTGCAAAAGACCGTGCGCTATTTCAAATCGGCCTATCAGTTTGTGCGCGAAACCGTCGCCGCCGGTGACAAGGTGTTGTTTGTTGGCACAAAAAAACAGGCCCAGGATGCCATCGCCGAAGAAGCCTTGCGCACCGGCCAGTATTT
Organism: Deltaproteobacteria bacterium; assembly: GCA_009993495.1. Lineage (GTDB taxonomy): Bacteria > Desulfobacterota > Desulfuromonadia > Desulfuromonadales > Geopsychrobacteraceae > Geopsychrobacter. Next base: position 3,609 of record JAACTI010000013.1, read on the forward strand.
TGTCAACAACCGCTGGTTGGGGGGCATGTTGACCAACTTTGCGACCATCAAGCAAAGCATCGATCGCCTCAAAAAAATCGAGGTTATGTCCACCGACGGCACCTTTGAAAAACTCACCAAAAAAGAAGTGCTACAACTCGATCGCGAGCGCACCAAACTTGAAAAAAACCTGGGTGGTATCAAAAATATGGCCAAGCTGCCCGGCGCCATTTTTATCATCGACCCCAAAAAAGAGGCCATTGCCGTTCAGGAAGCCCGCCGTTTGGGAATTCCAGTGGTCGCCGTGGTTGATACCAACTGCGACCCCGATGGCATTGATTATATTATTCCCGGCAACGATGATGCGATTCGCGCCATCCGCCTGTTTGCTTCGAGCATGGCCGACGCCTGTGCCGAAGGGGAAACCCAGCGAGCCAGTGCCCGCCAGAGTGCCGCTGAAGGCAAGGACTCTGACCTTGTCGTTATCGAGAAACGCACCGAAACCGCACCTGAGACAGAAGCGGTTGCCGTCGAAAAAGCTGCCGAAGCCGCACCAGCAGAACAAGCGCCTGAAATCGTCGCTGCAGAAAAAAACGCTGAATAATTTTCTCATAAATTCAAACGGTTGAAACGGCTGGGCAGTTTTGTCCGGCCGTTGCCGTAACCACATTATTAAACATAAGGTTTCCCGGCTGACACGCTCGGGGCATCACAAGCGAAAGGACAGACACGTGAGTATTACTGCATCGATGGTTTCAGAGCTGCGCAAAAAAACTGGCGCAGGCATGATGGATTGCAAAAAAGCCTTGAGCGAAACGGGCGGTAACATGGATGAGGCTGTCGATTATCTGCGTAAAAAAGGTCTGTCCGCCGCGGCCAAAAAATCGGGACGGGTTGCCTCTGAAGGCGTGGTGGTTGCCGCGGCCGAAGGCGCCAAAGGTGTGTTGGTTGAGGTGAATGCCGAAACGGATTTTGTTGCCAAAAATGCCGATTTTCAAACCTTTGTTCAAGGCATTGCGTCTGTTTGCCTGGCAAGCAGTGTTACCACGATTGAGGCACTCAAAGAACTGGCCTTCCCCGGCACCGGACGCAACATCGGGGAAGAATTGACCCATCACATCGCCACTATCGGTGAAAATATGAGCCTGCGGCGCCTTGACCGCTGCGACGCGGGCACCGGGGTGGTGGTGTCTTATATCCATGGCGCGGGCAAAATCGGAGTACTGGTGGAATGTAAAACGGCCTCACAAGACCCTCAGGTTGAAGCGCTGGCACGTCAGATTGCCATGCACGTCGCCGCCGCCAGCCCCCAGTATCTGAATCGCGCCGAGGTGCCGACCGAAGTTGTCGAAAAAGAGAAGGAAATTATGCGGGTCAAAGCGCTGGAAAGCGGCAAACCCGAAAATATCGTGGAAAAAATCATTCTTGGCCAGATCAACAAATTTTTCGGCGAAGTGTGTCTCCTCGAGCAGGCCTTCGTTATTGACCCCGATCAACAGGTCGGCAAAGTCGTTGAAAAGCTGGCCAAAGAACTGGGCAGCACCATTGAACTCAGTGCTTTTGTGCGTTACCAGCTGGGTGAAGGTATTGAAAAAAAAGCCGACGATTTTGCCGCCGAAGTTGCCGCCCTCAGCAAATAATTTTCACCTAACCTCGAAAACCCTAAGGAGCTGACTGTGGCTGCTGTCAAGTATCATCGCATATTATTGAAACTCAGTGGTGAAGCTCTGGCTGGTGAGCAAGGGTATGGAATCTCGCCGGAAGTCATCACCGGCATTGCGGCCGAAATCAAGGAAGTCGCTGCACGGGGGGTTCAACTGGCGCTGGTCATCGGAGGGGGTAATATTTTCCGGGGCCTGGCGGCTTCGTCCAAAGGGATGGATCGTGCCAGCGCCGACTACATGGGGATGTTGGCCACGGTCATGAACAGTCTGGCGATGCAGGATGCCCTCGAAAAACAGGGGGTGGTCACCCGGGTACAGTCGGCCATTGAGATGCAGCAGATTGCCGAGCCCTATATTCGACGCCGTGCAGTGCGTCACCTTGAAAAAGGCCGTGTCGTTATTTTCAGCGCGGGCACGGGTAATCCCTATTTCACAACTGACACCGCGGCCAGCTTGCGCGCTATGGAAATTGGGGCTGAAGTCATTCTCAAAGCAACGAAGGTCGATGGGGTCTACACTTCAGACCCGGCCAAAGACAAAAATGCGGTCAAGCTTGACGGCCTGACGTATCTTGATGTACTCCAGAGAGGGTTAAAGGTCATGGACGCCACGGCAACCTCTTTGTGTATGGACAATAATCTGCCAATGATTATCTTTGACCTGACCCGGCGTGGCAATATCATGAAAGTTATCTGTGGCGAACCCATAGGTACGATTGTCAAGGGAGAGTAAAATGCTCAAGGCTATTCTCACTGAAGGCACGTCTGCAATGGACAAGGCGATCAAAGCCCTGCGCCGCGATATGTCGCGGGTACGCACCGGCAGAGCCTCGGTTTCCCTGCTCGATGAAATCAAGGTCGACTACTACGGCACCCCCAGTCCTTTAAGTCAGGTGGCCAGTCTCAGCGTGCCGGAACCCAGGATGATTGTGATTCAACCCTGGGAAAAAAAACTGATTGGCGAAATTGAACGCGCCATCTTCAAATCAGATCTGGGTCTCACCCCGTCCTCGGATGGCACGATTATTCGCTTGCCCATTCCGGCCCTGACGGAAGAACGTCGCAAAGAGATGGCTAAACAGGTCCGGCGCATGGGAGAAGACGCCAAGGTTTCCATCCGTAGCGCTCGGCGTGATGCCAACGAACAATTAAAATCACTCGAAAAAGACAAGGAAATATCCACCGACGAGCTCAAACACGGTGAAAAAGAGGTGCAGCAACTGACCGACGATTTCGTCGCCACCGTTGATGCCGTGGTCAAGGAAAAAGAACAAGAATTACTGGAAGTCTGATGTGTGCAGATTTCCACTCACCAAGGAGAAAATCATGGCTCTGAAAATTACCGAAGAATGCATTGCCTGTGGTACCTGTGTTGACACCTGCCCCCTGGGCGCCATTGCCGAAGCCGGCGATATTTATGCAATCAGCGACGAATGCACCGAATGCCGCACCTGCGTTGACAGTTGCCCAGTGGGTGCCATTGTCGACTGAACCTCGCAAAACCCTTGTTCGGAAAAGGTGCCAGCAATGGCACCTTTTTTTATAGCGAACAGCAGTCCACACAACTCTTGTGTGGCAAGCGGGTTATTAGTTGCGAGCCTGCGCCCTGCCGTGGTAGTTTGACCGAGTTTGGTCGTAGCTTGATGTCAAAGAAGTTGCGACAAGACCTGCCTGTAAGATAAATTTTTTGCTCAACTTCGATCCGTATCGACATTTTTGCTTATGACAAAATTTGAAAATCAACTGCCGGTTTTACACCATCTGGCCATTATTATGGATGGTAACGGTCGCTGGGCCAAGGAGCGTGGTTTACCTCGGGTTGCCGGCCATCAGCAAGGGGTTAAAACCCTGGTCGAAACTGTGGAAGAATGTCTCGAACAACGCATTGGTTTTCTGACCGTCTTCGCCTTCAGCTCAGAAAACTGGGGACGCCCGCAGCCTGAAGTCGAAACCCTGATGGGGCTGCTGGTTGAATTTCTGGCCGCGCAACGCACGAAGATGCTAGAACGGGGCATTCGTCTCAAAGTTATCGGCGATCTCGAACGTTTGTCGGCACAGGTCAAGCAATCACTGCAACAGGCGATCAGAGAAACCGACGCAGGCGACACACTCACCCTGACCCTGGCCCTTTCTTACGGCGGGCGCGATGAAATTGTGCGCGCCGCCCGCCGTATTGCCTGCCGGGTGACTGCGGGAGAAATCACCGCCGCTGAAATTAACGCGTCAGATTTTGAAAAATCTCTCGACACCTACGGTCTGCCCGACCCCGATCTGCTCATCCGCACCAGTGGCGAACTGCGCATCAGTAATTTTCTTTTGTGGCAACTTGCCTATGCCGAGCTTTATTTTGTTGATGTTTACTGGCCAGACTTCGGCCCCATCGAATTACGTGCCGCCCTGGAAAGTTACCGTCAACGGCGGCGGCGTTTCGGCCTGACCGCAGAGCAGATGACGCAGGAGGACGTCCTATCAAACAACGCATCCTGACCGCACTCATTGCCCTGCCCCTGCTGCTGGCTTTTCTGTATTTTTCAACACCGGAGATTTTTGCCTTGGTGGCGGCGGTCTTTTCAGTGCTGGGCCTGCTCGAATTCAATCGCATGGCCTTGCTGGGTGAATGTCAAGCGGAACAATACCTTAGCGCCATTGCTGGCGGCCTGCTGATTGTGCCCATCTACCTGCAACGCTTCGATTTGCTGGTAATGTTCTTAATTTTGAACTTTTTACTGCTGGCACTGCTCTACCTGTTTCGACTTGGCCCCCTTGATCAGCTGATTTTTCGCCTCGGCTGGCAACTGTTAGGCCTTTTCTATCTGCCCCTGCTTCTGGGCCATCTGGTCTTGCTGCGCCAGTTGCCTGAGGGCCGTGGCTGGGTATTTATGGTGCTGTTTGCGGTGATGGCCTGCGACAGCCTGGCCTATTTTGTCGGAGTCAGATTCGGACGTCACAAACTTTACCCCCAAGTCAGTCCGAAAAAAAGCATCGAAGGTTCGCTGGGAGGCTTATTCGGTTCCTGCCTGGGAGTCTGGCTGGCAGGGGCGCTTTTTTTACCCCGCTATGGGATTGGCCAGATTATTTTCATCGGGCTGCTTCTCGGTGTCGTCGGCCAGGTCGGCGATCTGTTTGAATCCCTGCTGAAACGCGCCTGTGGCGTTAAAGATTCGGGTGGCACCTTCCCCGGCCATGGGGGGGTTCTGGATCGACTCGATAGTCTGTTGTTTGCCTTCCCCCTCGCCTTTTATCTGGCGCGCTTGATATCCTGAATGACAAAACTGCCTTGCCAACGGACAAACTGATGTCAACATCCGCACCAAAACCCCTCGCAATTCTGGGTTCGACCGGCTCCATTGGCGTCAGTACTCTTGAAATTATTGCGACTTTTCCCGAGCGCTATCGCGTGATCAGCTTGACCGCAGGCAATAATATTGCGCTGCTGAAAAAACAGATAGAACGCTTTCATCCGGAAATCGTCGCCGTTGCCGACGAAGGTGCCGCCCGCCAGCTGAGGCAGCAAATCTCGGGCGGA
>JAACTI010000409.1 GCA_009993495.1 Deltaproteobacteria bacterium
GATTACAATCATCAATCATAGTTGACCCACGAGGCCCCAAAATATATATAGATAAGGAGAAGGACAGTTAAACTTGACCTTGCTATGAACATACTAATCCCTTCGACCCTGTTAGGATCTATTCGTAAGTAAGCTGTCGTCTTGGTTGGGCCTCCTTTCCGCTTAGAATTTGTTTGAGGTGGTATTCACAGAGTAGTTCCCGTTCTCTCTCTTTTCCGCTTTACGTCACCCGACACGCTTTGATCACCGAAAACGCCCGGAGGTATTCTTTCAGACAACGGTTATAGCCCACCAACCGATAAATGATCTGGTGCCCCGTCTTCACAATCAAACAAGGAATCTTAATAAAGGTGTTGAGGAAACGTTTGAACTCCATCCGCACGATCCGATGCCCCAGAATCTTTTGAGGCATCAATAAACCCAACCAAGCCTTCAGGTTCCAAGCTAAGGTGGCAATCACCATGTAGGCCCAATTCGAGACCAAATCTTCAGAAGGCATCCGAAGTGCATTAACCCCATTTTTCAATTGCTCGATATCATTCTCGTGGTCACATCGCTCATTAGCAAAAAAGACCACCCCTGGGTTACTCATCGTCCGATCATTGGTGATATAAAAAAAGTATCGAATATCATCAAATAAAGCCTGCTCCCCTCTCTCCACTGTCAGGTTCTTCCGGAGCACCACCACCCGGTATATCTTCTTACATTTGATCGGTCGGTAATCAAATTCAGCAACCTGCTCCGAAACCGTTCGTATATTCTTAAACCCTCGCTCCTTCACAATCCGTTCTTTCACATTCTCAGGCCTCTGCCGCTCCTCCGTCTTGACCTCATATCTCGGCTTCCTCTCCAAGGCCTCCCACTGGTCTTTTGCAAGACCCTGAGCGATAGAAACCAGATTCTGCCGAGCATCCAAACCAAAAACAAATTTGCACCTCTCGTCCCACCGATCCAAATGCTCCGTTAAACTGAAATCCGTATCCCCTCGCAACCATACCTCTTCAAATCGTCCTTCCACCAAGTCCAAACTCCGATCAATCCAAACAGCCGAATCCAGATGCGATGGAGCGCTCCCTGAACGATTCACTAAATACAACGCCTCTCGTGTCTGAGCCAATGAGATCAGCAATGGCCCATAGCCCCAAATCCCTTTATATGAAATATCCATCCCTTGCTTGCATTCCCCCGTCGTCTCTGCCATCGTCCCATCAATGTTTAGAGTCGCCTTCTTAAAAAATGCCTTCGGCTGTTGATCCCATACCTTCTTTCTCCTCTCGTTGATCACCTCCATCAAAACCATAATGTCTCGCTCCGAAAAACGTCGAACAAAATCGCCTGCCGTCGTCGGATCGGGAATCACCTCTGCCCCCAACGCATCCATCCATCCCTCGTCCTGCCGTTGTAACTCAATGTCTTCCAACCGAGTCCCTCCCGCCAACACATTATACGCCAAATTTAAAACATGGTCGGACTCATGGTAAGGAAGATGGCGCTTGAGCAGATGCAGATGCTTATCGATCTGTTTGACAAGTCCCAGACGCTTCGCCATCACATGGATCACGCCGATCCCTCCGCAGGCAATCCCCTTATGGCGATCATCCATCTCATATCCAATGTTGATCCCCCTGAACATCGGCCTCTCTTGGTTTTCCCAGTTTCTGCGCTCCAAACGTTTCTCAATTTTTCTCTTGCGCTTTCCCAGTATTTTGTGGTTTAATTTTTTCACTCGAAATGCTCCTTTCTGATTGGCTTTTGTTTTTTGATAAAACTATAATAGCCTTATCTGGAGGGCATTTCGAGTACTTTTTCACTTTCTCCCAAAATAATTACA
>JAACTI010000410.1 GCA_009993495.1 Deltaproteobacteria bacterium
CCCGGCGTGGTCGTGAAGGGGTCATGGTCAAGGAGAATCTGGCCGGAAAAACCCTGCTGCTGGCCAAACCCGATATCCTGCTGCGCGCCTCGTCGGGCACACCGGTTGAAATTCTGCCACCGGGCAAAGCCTGAGACGAGGAGATAGCCCATGTTTGATTTTTTTCATAAGCGACCTTATCTGCTTTACAGCCTCATTGCCGGGCTGTTTGTGCTGGGCATCTACGGCTTGATCGTGATGCCGAAGAACCTTTTTCCCGACAGCGACCGGCCGACGGTGATTATTATGAGCCAAGTCCCCGGTGCCACCCCCGATGTGGTGGCGGCGACGGTCTCCAAACCGATCGAGCAGGAGGTGTCGAGCCTCGCCCTGATCCGTCAGGTCAGCTCGACCAATATCGCCGGCCTGTCCATCGTCACTGCCGAATTTGAGTATGCAAAAGGGCTCGATGCCGCCGCAGTTGACGTCAACAATGCCATTAACAAGGTGCGCGGCCGTCTGCCGACCGCGATCAACCCCTCGATTTACACCGCCGGCTCCTTCGTTTTGCCGGTGGATGTCTTTGCTTTGTCACCGGCCAACGCTAACCTGAGCATCGACAGCATCCGCAAGCTGGTGATCAGCGACATCAAACCGGCCCTGCTGCGCAACCCCGCGGTCGGCAATGTCGAGGTTTTTGGCGGTTTCGAGAGCGCGATTACGATCAACGTCGACCCCTTTGCCGCCAGGGCCCAGGGGATCGCCCTCGACAAAATCGCCGACACCATCCGCGCCCTGGATCGCAACCTGCCGGTCGGCTTTTCCAAGGGGGAGGATGCCTTTTTCACCCTCACCTATTATGGCGAACGCGACCGGGTCGAAGATCTGCAACGTCTGCCGCTGGCGCCCAATGTCAGCCTCGGCGATATTGCCAAGATCGACTGGCAGCATCAGCGCCGTTTCTCCGGCTATCTTGGCAACGGTAAAGCGGCCATCGCCATCGCCATTCAACGCGCTCCCGGCGGGTCGGTGCTCTCCACCAGCCAGGCGGGGCGCGCCGAGATTGAAACGCTCAAACTCCGCTACCCGAATATCCATTTTGAGCTGGCCGACACCCAGCAAACTCTGATTCAGACCGCCAACACCAACATGCTCGAAGCCTTGCGTGACGCCATCATCTTCACCCTGTTGGTGATTCTGCTCTTCCTCGGCAACCTGCGCGCGGTGGCGGCGGCCCTGGCCTCGATCCCGATGGTCTTTTTTGCCACCATCGCCATCATCTGGATGTTCGGCGGCGAGCTGAATCTGATCATCTACACCGCCATCATCCTCGCCCTGGGGATGCTGGTCGACGATGCGGTGGTGGTGCTGGAGAATATCGAGCGCCATCTGACCGAACTCAAGGAAGACTTGCAGACCGCCATCGTCAAGGGAACCAAAGAGGTCATTGCGCCGGTCTTTGCCGGCACCCTGGCGACCAGCGCGATCATGTTTCCCTTTCTATTTGCCGGCGACTTTCCGCAGCAGATCTTCCGCCCGCTGATTTCGACCCTGATCATCGCCTTGTTTGTCTCCTACTTTTTGTCGATCACCTTTATTCCTTCGATCTCCTTCTTTCTCTACCGCAAGGGCACCGATAAAATGCGGATCGAACGCGGACTTGAAACCCTCTATCAAAAAAGTTTCGGCCGCCTGGTGCACCCCTACCTGGCGATCCTCAAGTTCTCCGCCGGGGGGCGTTCCGGCCTGCGCCGCAGCCTGATGACC
>JAACTI010000411.1 GCA_009993495.1 Deltaproteobacteria bacterium
TATATCGACCTTGTCCGCCGCACCCGGCTGGTGGATCAGGCCGAGATGGCCCTACGGCGGATGCAGCGCGATATTCGTCATGCCTTGCCGAATTCCATACGTATTGACGCCAGCGGCAGGTATCTGGAAATGCTGAATACGGTTGGTGGGGGGCGGTATCGACGCTATCCCGACCCGGCAACCGGTGGAGATATCCTCGATTTTTCTGTTGCGGATACGAGTTTTGATGTGCTTGGGAATCTGAGTCGGGCTCCGCAGGCTGGCGAATTTCTTGTAGTTTATAATACCTCTTCAAGTGGTTTGAACGGCAATGCCTATGCCAGTGCTGCCGATAACCTTGCCGACGTTGGCGCCGGTAGCACTGTCTCTCACGTCATTTTGAACCCTGGGTTCGACTTTGCTTTCAGTTCCCCTCGACAACGCTTTTTTGTTGTTGACGAGCCGGTGACCTATGCTTGTGAAGGCGGGGTGCTCAACCGCTATGCAGGACATCCTCTGAGCGCAACACAGTCTGCGCCACCAACCGGCGGGTCGGCTGCACTGGTAACCAGCAATGTCAGCGGGTGCAGTTTCAATTATAATCCAGGAGCCAGTCAGCGTGCCGGGCTGGTGACTCTGCGGTTGACCTTATCCGAAGCGGATGAAACCATCACCCTGCTGCATCAGGTGCATGTGGTGAACGCGCCATGAAATATCGATTGTTCATCAATCAGGCCGGTTTTACCCTGGTTCAGGCCATCTTCATTCTGGTGGTGCTAAGCCTGTTAGGCGTCGCGATGATGCGTTTGAGTGGGGTGCAGAGCGCAACCAGCGTCTTCGCCCTGCAGGGCGCGCGTGCTTATCAGGCGGCGCGCAGCGGGCTAGAGTGGGGGGCGGCGCGAGCCGCTGCTGGTCATGGTTGCAATGGAAGCATGGCCATCGACAATTTTGATGTTACCGTGAGTTGTGGCACGCAAACGTACACGGAAGGTTCCATTGGGCCCTACGATGTCTACAGCATCACTGCGGCGGCAAGCTATGGTAGTTACGGTTCACCTGATTATGTCTCGCGTCGGGCGGAGATGAAAGTGGGCTTTCCATGAAGCTATGCTCTTGTTTTTGCAATATTTTCGCAGGCATTTGGCTGATTTTTGTGCTGCTAATCTGCTTGTCCCATACCGCTTATGCTGCAAGAACCATTAACTCAATTACGCTTAATGGTTCCAGCTCGGTTACCGTGTTGCCGTCGCAAGTGATTAATGTTGCTGTTAAGGCAACTGTCAGTGGGAATGGGAGTGGAAATAGGTGGGAATCTTCCCTCTGGCAAATTGGCACGCAACAAGCTTGTCTTGATCATGCTGATCACCAAGATACCACCGCAACAGAAACTTTTGCAGTCACGTCTCCAAGTGTTCCCGGAAGCTACGCTGGAATTTTTACGCTGTATGGTACTGACAACTGTAATGGCACTCAAACATCAATGACATTAAACGATGCCATAATTGTCGATGCCGTAATCGACGTTGACTACCATTTTGACGAAATATCCTGGACGGGCGCAGCGGGGGAAGTGCTGGACAGCGGCGGTAACAATTACCACGCTACAGCGGTCAACGGGCCATTGACTGAAGCGATT
>JAACTI010000412.1 GCA_009993495.1 Deltaproteobacteria bacterium
CATTATGCAATTACAGGATTCCATCAATCACACCGGCGGCAAGGCGCGTGCGGTGCATATTCTCGAATTATTAAATGAAGCCCTGCCCGACTGAGTCAGCAAACTTCGTAACTGTTCCGCTCCGTAGAATCAGAGCCCGAGACCCCCATTCCACGGGCCGCATGAATCCATCCCTGGAGCTTAGCTGTCGCCGTCCGGGCGACAGCTACCCGTTCCACGGCGGCCTCGGGCTCTGCATGCTGAAGAGTTACCAAACTTCTTTGTAAAAATCTGAAAACGGAAAACATGCCCATGCCGCATTATGAAACTACACTTAGAGGCCGCCTGCACGAAATCATTTTCGAGGCGGATACCTCGGCGGGTAAACTGTTTGACCTGCTATTGCAAGTCAGTATTCTGCTCAGTGTGCTGATTGTCATGCTCGACAGCGTGCAGGCCTTGCGAGAGGATTATGGGGCGTTTTTTTATGCGGCGGAATGGGGTTTTACCCTGCTTTTTACTCTGGAATATCTGTTGCGTCTTTACTCTATTCAGCACCCGCTGAAATACGCCCGCAGTTTTTTCGGGGTGGTAGATCTCTTGTCCGTTGTTCCGACCTACCTTGCCATTTTCCTGCCCGGTGGTCAGTATCTGCTGTCGATTCGCATTTTACGTCTGCTGCGGATTTTCCGGATTCTCAAGATGGCCAAGTTCGTCGGTGAAGCCGAGGCGCTGGTGCTGGCTCTGCGGGCCAGCAGGCGTAAAATCGTGGTTTTTTTGCTGACAATTCTGACCCTGGTGATTATCTTCGGTTCTATTATGTATATCGTTGAGGGTGCGGAACACGGGTTTACCAGCATTCCGCGCTCTATTTACTGGGCAATTGTTACCATGACAACCGTCGGTTACGGCGATATTTCTCCGCAAACGGATCTGGGACAGGGGCTGGCAGCACTTATTATGATTATGGGCTACGGGATTATTGCCATTCCGACCGGAATTGTTACCGCCGAGCTGGCCTTTAAAAAACGCGTTACAACCCAGTCTTGCCCGGCATGCAGCGCTTCCGGCCATGACCCTGATGCAGAATTCTGCAAATATTGTGGTGCGAAATTATAAGAGGTTTTCAAGATTTTTCCGCCAGTTCGTCAAGTTCCTGCCAGCGGTGATAGACGCTTTCCAGCTGGGATTCAAGCTCGGTCAAGCGCTTTTGCAGCCGGGCGATTTCTGCTTTTTCGCCGCTCTGATACAGGTTCGGATCCGCCAGAGCGCCATGAATCTCGGCCTGTTCAACTTCAAGGATTTCAAGACGTTGGGGCAAGTCTTCTAATTCGCGTTTTTCTTTGAAACTCAACTTGCGCGCCCGTGCGACCTTCTCACGCGGGGCTTTTTTGCCTGCGGAGACGGTATTTTCACTCTGGGAACAATTTTCCAGCCAGTCGCTGTAGCCGCCAATCTGTTCGGTGAACCGCCCATCACCCTCAAAAACCAGACAGCTGGTGACAATATTGTCGACAAAGGTCCGGTCGTGGCTCACCAGCAGCAGGGTACCCTGGAAATCGAGGAGCAACTCTTCGAGCAGGTCAAGAGTTTCGATATCCAGATCATTGGTTGGCTCATCCAGCACCAGCAGGTTGGCCGGTTTGGTAAAAAGCTTGGCCAGCAGCAGACGGTTGCGCTCGCCGCCGGAAAGAACGCGCACCGGGGTGCGCGCGCGGTCGGGGGTGAAGAGAAAATCGCGCAGGTAGCCGTAAATGTGTTTCTGCTGTCCGGCGATTTCGACCGTATCGTGTTCGCCGCAGATGTTCTGCTTAACGCTGGCGTTTTCGTCGAGTTGTTCGCGCAGCTGGTCGAAATAGACAATTTGCAGATTGGTCCCCTGGCGCAAACTGCCGCTGCTGGGCGAAAGTTCGGCCAACAGCAGTTTGAGAAGAGTCGATTTTCCGCAACCGTTGGGGCCCAAAATCGCCACCCGGTCACCGCGCATGAGGCGGAAAGAAAAGTCCTGGACGATGGGCTGATCGGCATAGCTGAATGCAACATTTTTCGCTTCCACCACCAGTTGACCGCTGCGTTCGGCACCATCGAGGGCCAGCTTAACATTGCCGGTGCGCTGGCGGCGTTGGCGGTTTTCTTCACGCAGTTTGTGCAGCGCCCGCACCCGGCCCATGTT
>JAACTI010000416.1 GCA_009993495.1 Deltaproteobacteria bacterium
GGGTTCGCCATGGGCATCAGGCATTCAATCGCCCCGGCGCGGTTCATCTCCTGGCGCACAATCTCTTCGACCTTACGTACTGAGCGCAGACCGAAAGGCATATAATTGTAAATACCGGCCGCCACCTTGCGGATCATGCCCGCGCGGGTCATGAGCTGATGGCTGACAATTTCGGCATCAGCCGGGCTTTCTTTCAGGGTCGGAAGCAAATACTGACTATAGCGCATGGGATCTGTTCCTATAAAAAATTTAAAAAGGGCAAGTCAACCAAAAAACAAGGACTGGAAACTAACCTGAATGGACCGGAAATGCAAGGAATCCTGCGCTAAAACCGCTGGTCTAGAGCGGGATAGGCTCAAAAAAGTCGGCTGAGGGCCAGATGAAAACTTACGTCGGAAGCGCTATCGACCAGCAGATCTTCACTCACCGCCAGTTCGAGGCGCAAAGTTTCGCCCAGGGCCAGACTGCCCCCCATAGAAAGTAGCCCGGCAAACTGGCCGAGAGCGGGCTGCGCGCTGTGATAAAAAGCGCTGTGGCCGTCAAATTGCACCTGAAACCCCAGGGTTTTAAAAGCCTGCCAGCCGAGCCCCAAACTGGCCAAACCTACCAGTTGACGGCGCTGCTCGCGGAGGAGATCGCCCTTAGTGCCCCAAAGGGCCCCGCCGCCGCCGTAGACGAACCAGGGACCGAAAGCTGTCGTAATGCGCTGCTCGCCACTGAGCCACAGGACAAAATCGGTGCTGCCGCTGCCGGTGAATTTGGCGGCATTGCCGGTGGGGAATTTCAAACGAGCGCGCAGAGCCAGGGCCCGACCGGAGGAAGATTTTTGCCAAAGTTGGTACCCTGCGTGCAGGGACAGATCACCCCAGCCGTCCGCAGAAGAATCGAGCTTAAACGGGCGACCCGTGTCGGCGTGATAATTATAAGCCAGGCGCTCACGCGGGGCCTGATCACGCCCGCCCTGGGGCAGGCCAAAGGTTTCATGCCAGCCCTCAATAAAGCCATCAAGGAAACCGGCTTGATGATGAATAGAGGGAAGGCTGATGCCCAGTTCCAGCCCGCTAAAAGGCGTATAATCGAGGCTCAGGTTGGTACGCCAGGTTTCGCCGTCGAGGAGCAGAGCTTCAGACTGGCGGCGGTCATCAACAAAGTTGCTGGCCAGATCTAAAGCCAGCTCTGCCCGCCCCTGCCCTGCGGGCAAAATGTGTGCTGTGCCCAGAGTCGGCAGGCCGAAACCAATGACCGGCGGTGCCAGATTGCGCACAGCCAGGGGTTGCAGCTCGAAAGCCTGCAACGATGGCACAAAGACCAGCAGCAACAAACCTCCCAGCACCAAGCCAGAGAACGGCACCCAACGGCGGAAGGACAGACGGAAACATAAAAATAGCGCGGCCATGAAAAGGATTCCTTGAGAATGGCAGAATCAGGCGGGTACGGATTGTCGTGTGGGGGGTATTCTGGTCAAAAACAACCCTGGGGTCAATCAGATCTTTAATTTACCAGGCGCGAAAATTGCGACCAGGCTTTTTACCGCAACGGCCCCGGCGTTTTGTTAGCGCCGGGGCCGCTGTTTTAAGCACTTACATGAGGAATCGGAAGATTATTGGCATTGACCTCCGGTTGCCCAGGTAGAAACCTCCTGGTAGAGACTGGCGCTGACGCGACTGCCATTGTGACCCAGCCATGCATTGTTGGTGCAGGACACCAGGGAAGAATAATTGCTGTGACATCCCAGACAGGTTGTATCAAGGGCCGCCGGGCGTACCGGAGTCGGAGTCGGAGTCGGAGTCGGAGTCGGAGTCGGAGTCG
>JAACTI010000014.1 GCA_009993495.1 Deltaproteobacteria bacterium
GTCCCGTGGTTAATCTTCAAGGATGACCTGGGCAACGGCATATTCGCCATCGTGACTATAGGACAGATGGATTCTTGCGCCGTTCTTTGCGGTCAACATTTCTAACGCCTGCCCGCTGGCCCTCAGACGGGGACAGCCCAGCTCATCGCGACAAACTTCAAGCTGTTGCCAGCTGAGTCCAAAACGCAATCCGGTTCCAAGGGCCTTTAAAAAGGCTTCCTTGGCCGCAAAGCGTGCCGCCAGATGTTCTCCGCCACGCTTGAAGGCCAGGGCATAGTCAAGCTCGGTCGGGGTAAACAAGCGTTCGAGAAGCGCGCGTTTTTTTTCATCGATCAAGCGCTGAAAACGCGACACTTTGGCCAGATCTATCCCGCAGCCGACAATGGCCATCAGTGTTGAGGCAGCAGCTGAAGCATCTCACGCACCGCGCGTTCCATGCCGACCAGCACGGCCCGACCAACAATACTGTGGCCGATATTAAATTCCTCAATCCCCGGCAAGGCCGCGACCGGCCCGATGTTCTGATAGTTCAGCCCATGTCCGGCATTGACCCCCAGGCCCAGTTTCCGTGCGGCACTGATGGCCAGTTCAATGCGACGTAATTGTTCTTTACGCTCGACCTCGGTTGTGGCTTCACAGTAGGCCCCGGTGTGAATTTCAATGAAATCGGCACCCACGCGCTGACTGGCCTTAATCTGCTCGATATCGGGCTCGACAAACAGGCTGACGACGCTGCCGGCCTGGCGCAAGAGACCAATCTTGTGTTTGAGCGTTTGACGCAGCATCAGGACATCAAGCCCCCCTTCGGTGGTTAATTCCTGACGGCCCTCGGGAACCAGAGTCACCGAATCGGGCAAGAGCTTGAGAGCAATGGCAACCATTTCATCGGCCAGTGCCATTTCCAGATTCAGGCGGGTTTTGACCGTGCGCTTCAGGAGTTCGACATCGCGATCCTGAATGTGGCGACGATCTTCACGCAGATGCACCGTGATACCATGGGCACCCGCCAGCTCTGCCAGCATCGCCGCCGCCACCGGATCGGGCTCATTGATACCACGTGCTTCACGCAGAGTTGCCACATGATCTACGTTCACTCCAAGCTTGATCAAAGGTATCGCCTCCTTTTTCCTGAAATTCCAGCGTCTGCCCCCCCTGAAAATATCCATGAGGTTCAAGCGCCAATGGTTGCCTGTACCGCCCCGGCAATAGACGCCGCCTGGGCTTCGATCTGCTTTTGATTGCGGCCTTCAAGCATAATCCGTAACAGAGGTTCGGTTCCCGAGTAGCGGATCAGTACCCGCCCCTCGTCACCGAGAGCAGCTTCGACTTCAGCCATCACCCGGCTGACGGCAGGAATGTCTGCCAGATCCGCGCGCCGTTTGACGCGCACATTGACAAGAACCTGGGGCAGGGCCTGCATCACCCGTGCATGCTCCGACAAGGGCTGACCGCTGCGCTGAAGAATAGCCAGCAATTGCAGCGCCGAAAGAACACCGTCGCCCGTGGTGTTATGCTCAAGAAAGATCATGTGCCCCGACTGCTCCCCCCCCAGGTTATAACCACCCTGGCGCATCGCCTCGACCACATAACGGTCGCCCACATCAGTTCGCACCAGGTGTCCGCCGGCTTTACGCATGGCAATTTCCAGCCCCATATTGCTCATAACCGTTGCAATCAGCGTCTGCTTTTTGAGTGTCCCTGCGGCCAGCATGCGGGTCGCACAAATAGCCATGATATGATCACCATCAACCAGGTCACCCTTTTCATCAACAAAAATAACCCGGTCGGCATCGCCATCGAGGGCCATCCCTAAATCGGCCCCATGTTCGCGCACCGCGGCGGCCATAATTTCCGGATGAAGTGATCCACAGCCGGCATTGATATTTTTGCCATCGGGCTTAACCCCCAAGGCGATGACTTCGGCCCCCAGTTCGGTGAGCACCGCGGGTGCGACCTTGTAAGCAGCGCCATGAGCACAATCGAGGACGATTTTCAGCCCCTGCAAATCGAGATCACGCGGGAAGGTATTTTTGAGAAACACAATGTAGCGCCCCACCGCATCATCAATGCGAAAAGCCTTGCCGACCTCGTCGGCTATCGGGCGCAGAGCATCGAGTTCGCCATTGTTCATCAGTGACTCGATCCGCATTTCCAGCTCATCGGGCAACTTGAAGCCATCTCGACTGAAGAATTTGATGCCGTTATCTTGATACGGGTTATGCGAAGCCGAAATCACCACCCCGGCATCGGCGCGCATTGAAGCCGTAATAAAAGAGATCCCCGGGGTCGGCAAGGGCCCCACCAGCAGCACATCAACCCCCATCGAACAGATCCCGGCGACCAGGGCATTTTCAATCATGTAACCCGACAGGCGCGTGTCTTTGCCGATAACCAGGCGATGCCGTCGCTCACCCTCTTTGAAAACATGGGCCGCCGCACGACCCAGCTGCATGGCAATTTCGGTGGTAATGGGATAAACGTTGGCGACACCACGCACGCCATCAGTACCAAAAAGTTTTCTTGTCATTGGGATTCCCCCTGTTTACGGATTGGTTCGAGGGGCGCAGACTCGGCGGCTGGCGGCTCGGGTAAAACTTCAACAATAGGCTCGGCTTCGATTTCAATATGAATTTCGGCGGTGCGCATATCAACAAAATCCGTGTAGGTCCGCTCATAAACCAGGGGGACAATTTGCGAAAAACTCTCAGTCACGCCCTTGAGGACAACCGGTTCCGTCATGACTTCCGAGATGGCAATAATTTCGCTTTCTGCGCCCGACACCTTGACTTTCGGCGGGCTGGCACTAATGCCGGCAATGCGATAACCCGGATCAGGATCGTCGGCAAGGACAATCTTAATCGGAACCAACTTGTCTTGACGCCGTTCAATTCGAATATCGATAAATGAGGGCGACAGGCGAGTGACGCGCAGACCACTGGGCAGGCTCAGGCGCTCTTCAAGACGTTTGAAAGAGGTCAACCCCGGCTTCAAGTCGGACAAATCAACGGCAATCGCAATATCCGTGGGGCTGATTTTCATCAGGAGCGCGCGCGGTCCGGTGATACGCACATCGACAAGGCTGGGCACCTGGTTGGCAATCACCAGATCAGGTGGTAGCTTCTGCATTTCCAGCGGGACAGTATAACCAACTTCCAACTGGCTTTCACCCATGATGAAAAACCACAGAAATATCGCAAAGGCAAGCGACAATACCTTAAGGGACCAGTTTTCAGTAACCAGTTTTATCACCCTTTTGCCTTCCCTTTTTTCGTGCTGGGTTTGCGGCGTGGTTCGAGCAAACGGCCCAGCACCTTGCGCAGATCTGTTGCATCGAGCGCACGGGTAATGCCCCCATTAACAACAACCGAAATCTTGCCGGTTTCCTCCGAAATAACCACGGCCACGGCATCAAGCAGCTCAGTTAAACCAATAGCCGCCCGATGGCGTGTTCCCAGATATTTACTGATGTCCGCATTCTGGCTTAAGGGCAAAAAACAGCCCGCCTGTTTAAGGCGCCCCTGCTGAACCACCAAAGCACCATCATGAATGGGTGATCCGGTCAGGAATATGGCTTGAATAATTTCGCTGCTGACCTTGGCATCAATGGCGGTGCCGGTTTCGAGGACATCTTTTAAACCGGTTTCACGTTCAATAACGATCAATCCACCAATTTTTTTTTGCCCCAGGGCCACCGAGGCCTGGACGATTTCATCGATCAGGGCGGTTTCTTCCTGATAACTCATACCGGAAAAGAAGGGATTGCGCCCAACGTGCATCAGGGCACGACGAATATCATTCTGAAAAATAACCACTATGACCAAAATGATTGAAGAGAGAAAATTACTGAGGAACCAGTTCAGGGTGTGCAGGCCACCAATACGCGAAGCGACATAAACTAATAGAATTACTGCAAGTCCAAGGAGCATCTGCACGGCACGTGTCCCCTTGATGAGCAGGATGATCCGATAGATGATAAAGGCGACGATCCCAATATCGAGCAGATCCAGCAGACGTATATTCGAAAGTACTTCAGGCATGAACCATCCGAAGTTCCGGTAATCCGCCACTGGCGTTTTGGCATCGCCCTGATGCTTAAACGCCGGTAACGGGATTCTCCCCCTGACAGATTGCAAAAGACAGCAAGGCCGCTTCGCGTGACGGGCGCACATCATGAACCCGAAAAATACGCACTCCCTGCTGCACCCCCAGGGCAACACTGGCCAAAGAACCCGCCAGCCGTTGGCGCGGATCATCCAGATGCAGAACCTGACCGATAAAACTCTTGCGCGAGGTGCCAAGGAGCAGGGGATAACCCAGGGTAAGCAATTTATCGAGTTGTTGCAGCAAGCTGAGATTCCCGCGAAGATCCTTGCCAAACCCGATACCCGGATCAAGAGCAATGGCGTCAGGGGCAATTCCCGCCGCTAGGGCCCGACTTGCGGCCTGGCGCAGAAAAAATGCAACCTCTGGTAACAGATCGTCATAGTGGGTTTGCTGCTGCATAACCGATGGTCGCCCGGATGTATGCATCAGAAAAACGCCGGCGCCCGCCGCCGCGACCGTCGCTGCCATCTCGCTATCAAATTGAAAACCACTGATGTCATTAACAAAATTCACCCCGGCGTTCAGAGCAGCCTTGGCAACTTCGGCCTTGGTCGTATCAATGGACAGGGGAATGTTTGTTTCTTGCCGCAAGGCTTCAATCAACGGCAAAACCCGCTCAGATTCCTGTTGAACCGAAACCGGTTGTGCGCCGGGACGGGTACTTTCACCACCAATATCAAGGAGATCTGCCCCCGCGGCAATCATGGAATGGGCCTGTTCCAAGGCCGCGTCAAGGGCAAGATAGCAGCCGCCATCCGAGAAGGAATCCGGGGTCAGATTGAGTATGCCCATAATGCGCGGCAGGCTCAAATCGAGGTGACAGCCACGCCCGCGCAGCATCAGCGCGGAATTAACTTTCTTTTTCAATCTCTTGTTCTGACGCTGAGTCAGGCGTAGCTTCAGCAAGAGTCTCCACCGTTTTGCCGGCAAAAACAATTTTTCGGACTTCGTCCCCTTCCAGAGTTTCACGTTCAAGCAAGGCTTCGGCCAGAGCCTTCAGCTGGTTTTGGTTATCGCCCAGCAGGGTGCGGGTGAGCTGGTAATTTTGCAACACCAGCTGACGAATTTCCTGATCAATTTCAACCGCCGTGGCCTCGCTGTAGTTTTTCATGTGACCCATATCGCGGCCCAGAAAAACCTCACCTTCTTTCTCGCCGAAGGTCAATGGGCCGATTTTTTCACTCATCCCCCATTCACACACCATTTTACGCGCAATCGCCGTGACCCGCTCAAGGTCATTACTGGCACCGCTGGTCACAGATTCAAAGGTCATCTCTTCAGCGACCCGCCCACCAAGCAGGGCACGGATTTTCATTTGCAACCCAGAGGCCGTTTCGTTGTACTTCTCCTCCGCCGGCAGATACATAGTAACCCCCATCGCTCGCCCGCGCGGAATGATCGAAACCTTGTGTACCGGGTCAGAACCGGGGCTCAGCAGAGAGACCAGGGCGTGACCGGCTTCATGGTAGGCCGTGACCCGTTTTTCATCTTCAGTGATGACCATGGAGCGGCGTTCGGCACCCATCAGAACCTTGTCTTTCGCCATATCAAAATCAATCCGGTCGACCTGAGATTTGTTTGACCGTGCCGCCAACAGCGCCGCCTCGTTAATCAGATTAGCGAGATCTGCCCCTGAAAATCCGGGAGTTCCCTTGGCGATCACCTCCAGATCAACATCGTCGCTCATGGGCACTTTGCGCGAATGAACCTTGAGAATGCGGCTGCGCCCGCGGACATCAGGTCGCGGCACCACCACCTGGCGGTCAAAACGACCGGGACGTAACAGCGCCGGATCGAGGACGTCTGGGCGGTTGGTCGCAGCTACCAGAATGACCCCTTCGTTGGACTCAAAACCATCCATTTCGACCAGCAATTGATTCAAAGTCTGCTCGCGTTCATCATGACCACCACCAAGGCCGGCACCCCGATGGCGACCAACGGCATCAATCTCATCGATAAAGATGATGCAGGGCGCATTTTTTTTGCCCTGCAGAAACAGGTCGCGCACCCGGCTGGCACCAACGCCGACAAACATTTCGACAAAGTCCGACCCCGAAATCGTGAAGAAAGGAACCCCCGCTTCCCCGGCCACCGAACGCGCCAGCAGGGTTTTACCGGTACCGGGTGACCCGACTAACAGGACACCTTTGGGGATTTTACCGCCGAGACGCGTAAATTTTTTCGGGTCTTTAAGAAACTCGACCACTTCCTCAAGTTCCTGCTTGGCTTCGTCGACCCCGGCAACATCTTTAAAGGTCACCTGCCCCTGGGTGTCGGTCAAGAGCTTGGCCTTGCTCTTGCCAAAGCTCATGGCCTTACCACCGCCGGCCTGCATCTGACGCATGAAGAAGATCCACACGGCAATCAGCAACAGGATCGGCCCCCAGGACACCAGCAAGGTAAACCAGAAGCCCTGATCATCCACCGGCTTGGCCACAATGATCACACCCTTGCTTTTCAGCTCAGGAATCAATTCCATGTCCGGCGGAGCGATGGTCTGAAATTTGGTGCCATCAGACAACTCGCCACTCAGTTGCGATCCCTGGATGGTAATCTTGGTTAACTGCCCCGATTCTACGTATCCTAAAAGTTCGGTATAATTGACTTTTTTTTGTTCTTCACCCCGTTGGCTCATGAGATTGAACAGCATGATCATCAAAAGTGAAATGACCAGCCACAGGGCTAGATTTTTTTGAAATTGGCTCACAGGACCCCCTATGGGTTCTTGTTAAAAACAGGACGAAATGACCACCTGCCGAATTCGTCGTGGGTTAATTGAAATCGGTGGAAAACTACCATAAACAAAGCGTCCTCACAAGCAGTTTGTCGCCACCGTGTGCGGGTTTTCAAGGGATGCAACCAGGATTTTCCGCTGGTCATCCGTCACAGGGGCCAAGGCCGCACGGCGCAGACCCACCAACCACAAAATCTGATCTTGATGAAGCAAGAGCGGCAACTGGCGGCGCTGTTCCTTTTCGACCTTGTGATCAATCAGATATTTCTTGAGCCGACTGTGGCCCGTCATCCCCGAAGGGATGAAACTTTCCCCCGGTTGCGGACTGCGCAACTGCAAAGGGAACTGCAACTGTTCAAAGTCGAACTCAACCCGTGAGAAATCTTCACCCTGAGAGCGGGTTTCGCACCGCAGATGCAGCCGCCGCCCGTCGGGCAGGGGGCAGGAATCACCCGGATAGAGCCAGAAATTAAAAGATGAAATTTCAGGGGCGGTGGGTCGCAGCCACAGGGTCTGATAACGGCGTGCGGCCCAGCAACCGGGGAGACTGACCTCGGCCTGCGCCCTGTCGGCGGCAAGAAGAGCTCTAAGAGCCTCAAGATGCACGGCTTCGATCCCCTGCAAATGACCCCGTACCTGGGCCAGGGCCGCGCGCAACAGACGCACCTGCAAGGCCGGATGCTGAGTCAGGAGAAAATCGCGGGCGAGGCGCAGCTCACAGCCGCTCGACAGGCGGCCCTGAGACGATGACTCAATAACAAGGCGCGGCCAGATGAGGGCCAGCTGCTGTTGCCAGTAATCTTCATCCTGCTGTAACTGCTGACACAAACGGCCCAATCCTTCGCTGATACGCGGATTTTCTTTGCGCATCAGGGGCAGAAGTTGGTGGCGCACCCGGTTGCGCTGAAACTGGAGATCAGCATTGCTGTGGTCTTCAACCCATGTCAACTGCCGACACCTGGCGTAGGCAAGAAGCTGCTGCCGCCCATGGTGAAGAAGAGGACGCCACCAGGGTGGGGCATACTCACACATGGCCTGCAATCCCTTGGTGCCTGTCCCCCGCAACAAACGCAGTAGAAAAGTTTCGGCTTGATCATCGCGATGATGAGCCAGCAGAATCCGCGTGGCACCCAGGTGCTGTGCCAGCGCGAGCAAATGTTGCCGCCGCAGAATTCGCCCCGCCATTTCGAGGCTCAAGCCGCGATTTTGTGCCTCAGACTGAACATCGGCGGTGGCAATGTGGTCGGGAAGACCATAGGTTTTACAGAGCTGCCGCACAAAAGCGGCATCGATACGACTTTGGCTGCGCAACTGGTGATCAAGATGAAAAACGTGGAGTTGATAACCAAATTCCACGGCAAGCTGTACCAGCAAATCAAGGAGTACCACCGAGTCGAGCCCACCCGATACCGCCACCAGCAGGGTGCTGACGGGTCCAAGCCCCGCCTGTTTCATCCTGCGTCTGAGGTCATCTGTTACCGCGTGTTGCATCCCCTTGTCCTCGGCCAGACGTCCAAAAAGCAAAAAGCCCTGACCCGAACCGGGAAGGGCTTTTTGCGTCAATTGGTGGCGGTGCAGAGATTCGAACTCCGGACACTGCGGATATGAGCCGCATGCTCTAACCAACTGAGCTACACCGCCGAAAATAGAGTCATCCGTCCATCTCGGGTTTTTGTTTGGTTGCGGGAGAGGGATTTGAACCCCCGACCTTCGGGTTATGAGCCCGACGAGCTACCAGACTGCTCCATCCCGCGTCACGAGTTGAGGAAAATAGACCTGTGTCTGGTAAATGTCAAGCAAAAAACCGGGCGAGGCAACATCAATCAACGCTGGCGTGTAAAGCCTTTCAGTTGGTCTTTTTCCTCAGCAAAAGCCTGGGCTTGGAGTGCGCTATCACGACTCATAAAGGGTCCCATCAGCACCCGATACCATAAACCCTTAGCCCCCAGATCGGCCTCGGCGATAAAAACCGGATAATTTTTAACCGACAGTTTATCGCGTAAAACCCCCGCATCGGCCGCCGATTTTGAGGCAAAGAGTTGCACCACCCAACCGCCCGAGGCCGAAACCGGCGGCAGCAGGAGTTTTTTGGTGGGTTGCCCTTGCACCAGTTCGGCCATCACCTGCTCAAGCTGCGGCTTTTCCGCTGCCTTAACCGGAGGGGCAGTCTTCCGCGGCGCTGGTTGCGGGTCGGAATTAACCTCGCCTGCGGAGCCGCCCGGTTGCACGGCTGCTGCGGGAGGCAGGTTGATGCCACTGCCCAGAGGAGTTGTTTCGGCTTTGGATAAATTTTCATAAAAAGTCAACGGCTCTTCAGCTGGCGGCACAACCAGCAGCGCAGGCGCTTCGGTGAGGGCCTCAAGCGGCGTTGTCAGCGGTGGAATTGGTTGGGGTGCAGAGACCTGCTCAATTTTTACCACCTCGGGCGTGCTGCGGCGCCCAACCAGGAAGCCTAGCGTGAAGCTCAACAAACCGATGACCAGCACCAACACCCCCCAGATCATCAGCTGACGTTGTTCGGCGCGTCGCTCCACACGTGTTTTGCCTGCTGTCGGCTTCATATCTCTTGCTGCACCCATATCACCACACCTTTAAAGAACACCCAAAACGACCTTCGGCCTTTCAGTGCCCAGGTTTTTCGACCGGAAATTGATAAACGATTTCGCCCTCGCGCACCATTCCTAATTCTTTACGCGCCAGTTGCTCCCAGTAGTCGCGGTCATCGCGCAGACGACGAATCTCTGCGCGCAAACGCTGTTGCTCCTGATGCAGAAGATCCACCTGCCCGACCAAATCTTCGCGATGCTGCCAGGACTGCATGGCCCTGAGGACACCACGGTCTCCCAGCAGGGCAAAACCCAGCATGACCAGTACCAGCACAAAAAGCCAGACGGAAAAAAGTTTGGGTCGTGAAGATGAGGTTTCTTGTTCAGACGTCATGTCAATCTCCGATCCCCTGAAGCTTCGCACGGTCATTGCTCAGGGTCAACCGTCTTTTTACCCGCGATTTTCAGACAGGCAAACGGCGCTTGCCGACGGGCATCATTGCACACCAGGATCGAGTTCGCGCCCGGCTGAAGCGATTTGCCCAATGCCCCGCACCGAAAGGGAAAAGACGACGGACTTTTCTGCTTCACGCTCACGCAAGGTCAGCTGAAATCCCCAGCACTGATGACGATATTCAAGGTTCAGCAGCTGTTCGAGGGATTGTTTCTGGCGCAGATCGTAGCGTTGTTCATAGTGCAGGTAAACTGGCGTGAGCAGAGATGTTTCAATTGTCAGGTTGAGATTTTTGACCTCTTCCTGGCTTGCGGTGGCCTGTCGCCGATGAAAAGTTGCTGCCAGACCGTTGCCCTTATCATCATTCACGTTTATAGCAAGGGCCATCTCCCGCAGGGACAGGGGCTCAAGATCGGAGTAGGTATCCGCAGAAAAAGACATTCTGTCCGCCGGGCGTAGAATCATTTCGGCACGCAACAAGGAAAAATCATCGGGCAGACGCTCGGGATCATACTCTTGTGACAGCTTCAACCAAAGTGTTTCGCGCGATCGCGCTCTGCCCTCGGCATCGCGCCAGTTGCTGCGCAAACGATTGACCAGCGCGTAACCCAGGGCACGCTGGCGCTCAAGCAGGTCAAAACGATCAATTTCAACCGTTGTAGGCCTGCTTTCCTCTACCAGGGTGTAACTGATTTCCGGTTCGACACTGTGCAACCACTGGCTGCCGGATCCCTTGAAACGGCGGGAAAAACGGCTGGACAGGCGCGTGTTAAGATCCTGACTTCCGTGTAGCTGGCTGTGACTCTCATCGGCATCGCTGTAGGCACGAAAACGATAACCATACACGGCATTCAATTCCAGCCCAGCGCCCAGGTAGCGATGCAGGCCCAGATTGGGATAGAGCATCAGGCGTTGAAGAGTATTGCCACCCTTTTGAACAAAATTGTGCGCGGCCGATTCGAGACCGAAATACAAAGGTGTTGTTCCCAGCCGTTGCGGCGCAACAAAATAATTAAGCTCCGGCACCGTCTGCCAGAGATCATCCTGATTCTGTTCAAGATCGGTGGTTTGCCGATAAATCAGAGTCAGGTTCGACTGTTGCCCGTGGCGTTCGAGGAATGCGCTTTTGACCAGTTGCTGGCGATTATATTCAGCAGCATCTTCACCATAAAGGGCAAAAAAATCACGGTTATCAACAAAATCGACATCCACGCCCAGACGCCAGTTTTCTGCGAGTTTTCCCGTATGTTTCCAGCGCAAAAACCAGCTACCATTTCTATTCGGGGTGGACATCACACGATAGGCTTTCATTTTCCCCTGCTGACCCGCACCGAAA
>JAACTI010000015.1:0-356 GCA_009993495.1 Deltaproteobacteria bacterium
TGCAATTCTGGGGCTGGATCCCTTATTTGTTGCCAACGAAGGCAAGTTGCTCGCTGTGGTGCGGGCCGATGCGGCGACCGCTGCCCTTAAAACTCTGCACAACTGCGAATTCGGTGCTGAGGCCCGTATCATTGGTGAGGTTATTGAACCCTCGGCCGGTCGCTTAATGATGCGCACGTCCATCGGTGGGTTACGGGCTCTTGAAATGCTCGCCGGGGAACAGTTGCCGCGGATCTGCTAAGGGCCTGATCTCGTTTTTATTGGGGGCGCCGAAAGCGCGCGCAGGCAGCAACCAGTTTTTCGACGTGAACTTGTTCATCCCCGGCCAGCGCGCTAAACATCTTCCCGATGTTTTC
>JAACTI010000015.1:691-10402 GCA_009993495.1 Deltaproteobacteria bacterium
CCACGGTTTGCATGAATCTACCCATGGGCTTAGCTGTTGCCAGTCACGCAACAGCTAAGTGTTCATGGCGGACTCGGGTTTAGGCGTGGTGAAGAGTTACAACGAGGGTGAAAAGACAAAAAAAGCCCGGTGACGGAGGGGGGGGGTCACCGGGCTTCCGAACGCGCGTGGCGTCCGTTGAGACGACTATCGTTTATTTCCCACTTGAAGTCAAGCAAAAAAAAACGATAAAATTTTTTTTTGCGCCATCTGCACTCCGTCTATTCCTGGGCACATTTTGCCTTCGGAAAACCCTTGTAAAAAAAACAGGAGCCGCTTGCACACGGTGAAATTGAGGTTATGCTTTGCGTGGGAGTGAAGGTTTTGTAATTTTTAACTGACGGGAGTTGTTATGGATAATCGACCGAAACAGGAGATTCTCCTTGAGAGTGGTACCAATGAAATGGAAATTATTGAATTTTATCTCGATCAGCAGTCCTTTGGCATCAATGTTCAGAAGCTGAAAGAGATTATCTCCTATGACAAGATGCAGCTGACAAGCATCCCCGAAAGCGCCCCGGCCATGCTTGGTACGCTGCTGCTGCGGGGCAAGAGTATCCCGTTAATCGATTTAAAAAAACAGTTGGCGTTTTCCTCAGCCTTGCCCCCCGCCGCCGAAACCCGCCGCGTGGTGCTGGTGTGTGAATTTAACGATCGCACCAATGGTTTTCTGATTGACGGAGTTAATCAGATTCATCGGGTGAACTGGAGTGAGGTGCAGCCTATGGCACCCTTTATTGATCAATATCGTCCGCGGTTTACCGGCAGCATCAATATCGATGGTCGCGAAATTCTGATTGTCGATCTGGAGCACATTGTGGCTGAATTCGATGCCGACGCCGCCTTGAGCTATGAGTGTGAGCTGCGTGATTCCGGGCAACTTGATCGATTGCAAAGCCGACGCCGTCAGGCAAAGCTGCTGATGGCGGAAGATTCTTCGTTGATCCGTGCCGGGATCGAACGGGTTCTTAAGGGTGCCGGTTATGAAAATTTACACAGCTACGTTGACGGCGAGGTCTGTTATCGGGAAATTATGCGGCTTAAGGGGCTGGCCGAAGGGTCGGGCACGAGTATTTTGAATTACCTGGATTTACTCATTACGGATATTGAAATGCCCAAAATGGATGGTCTGACCCTGTGCCGACGCGTGAAGACAGATCCCTTACTGCAGGACGTGAAGGTCGTGCTCTTCTCTTCTTTGATTAATGAGCAAATGGCCGCCAAGTGTGATTCCGTTGGTGCCGATGGCTATGCGACGAAACCAGAAATCCCCAAGCTGGTGGGCATGATGGATGGTCTTCTGGCCTCCTGAGCCTGGCCGACGGTCAGGGCGAAGCGCTGGCGACGGGTGTCAGCCGATATTTTTTTCCAGGCGTTCACAAACCCGTGTCGCATTTTGTTTTGCCGCGCTGATTTGGGCCGGGGTCATCTTGTTTTCGAGGCTTTTCAGAATCCGCTGGGCATCTTCGTGGCCCTTTTCGGCGGGCAAACTCAACCAGACATAGGCGCTGATATAATCTTTGGGGACGCCTCGTCCCAGGGCGTACATGCCCCCCAGGTTGTACTGGGCGTCGGCATAGCCTTGCTCAACGGCCTTGCTCCACCATTTGACGGCTTCGGCGTCGTTTTGCTCGACACCATAACCAAAAACATAGATAACCCCCAGGTTGTACTGCGCTGCGGCATGGCCCTGTTCGGCCGCCATGATCCACCATTTGTGTGCTTCAAGGTAATCCTGGGGAATATTTTCACCCTTGATATACATGCTGCCTAAATTGTATTGGGCGTCTGCATCGCCCTGCTCGGCCGCCAGTCGGTACCATCTGAGGGCTTCGAAGGGATCAGCTTCGACCCCCTGTCCGCGGGCGTACATGGAGCCCAAATTGTGCTGGGCGTCGACATGGCCTTGATCCGCTGCCATGCGGCACCATTTAAAGGCCTGGGTATTGTCGCGTTCGACCCCCTGGCCAAAAGCATACATGACGCCCAGGTTATATTGGGCATCAGCATTACCGCCCTGGGCGGCCAGCCGATACCAGTCAACCGCTTGAGCGAAATCTTGTTGTATCCCTTCACCGTTGGCATACATCAGGCCCAGGGTGTACTGAGCTTCCAGGTGGCCCTGCTCAGCGGCTTTGCGGCACCAGGACAGGGCTTGGGCATAGTCCGGCTCAAGACCCTGGCCAAAGGCCAGCATCACGCCCAGATTGTATTGCGCATCGGCGTCGCCATTTGCTGCCGCCCGGCGATACCAGTGCACGGCCTCGATGTCACTCTGTGGCACCCCTTCGCCGCGTTCGTAGAGATACCCCAGGGCCAGTTGTGCCGGAATATGATTTTGATCTGCCGCCAGCAGGTACCAGCGTGCGGCTTCGACACAATTTAACGGAGCACCGTCGCCCAGTTCGCACATGCGGGCGTAATTGTACTGCGCGTCGGCCTTGCCTAGTTGAGCCGCTTGCAGGTAGCGATTCTCGGCGATAAAAGGTCGATCATTCATGTTCTGATCCAGGCTGAAGAAAGTGAAGGCTCAATGCCTTGCCCACGTTTTTCTGCGAAAATAACAGAACGGCTGAGAATGTGCAAATAGCACTAAGGGCAAAATTGTTGAATTAAATGATGTTTATAGGGCGGTTAGGAAAGTTCATGCAGATTTGCGGGCAGAATGGACAGCAAAACGGGAACCCGTGAGCACGGATTCCCGCTAAATTTTTTGGTTGCGGGAGAGGGATTTGAACCCCCGACCTTCGGGTTATGAGCCCGACGAGCTACCAGACTGCTCCATCCCGCGGCAACGGTCAATGACTCTAGCCCATCGGCACGCAGAGGTCAACAGTTAATTTAGGCCCCTCTGGATATTTACAGCCGTTAGCGGGGCGATTATGGCTTGTTGTAACCTGGAGATGGTGCTAAAAACCTTCCAGAGTTTTTACGCCGCCATCAGGCAGAAAAGGTTTCATTTTGCAAACGGCTATCGATCTGAACAAGGCATTGGAGCTGCGTCGGCGCGGCGCACTGCTCGTAGATGTACGCACCCCGGCAGAGTTTGCCGAAACGACCATTCCCGGTGCCATCAATGTCCCGATTTTCAGCAATGCCGAACGTGCCGAGATCGGCACCCTCTACAAGCAGAATGGGCGCAAGGATGCCCGTCGGCGCGGCATTGAAATCGTTTCACCCCGAATTCCACATATTTTGGCGCAGATTGAACAGGCCCGCGATCCCGACTCGCCACCGGCAGTTATTTTCTGCTGGCGGGGCGGCCAGCGCTCCCTGGCGATTACGACCTTTCTGAATCTCGCGGGCATTCCAGCCTGGCAACTGACCGGTGGTCACAAGGCTTTCAGGCGTCATCTGACCCACTATTTTGAACAGTCAGACTTTGGCCGGGTGCTGGTTGTGCGTGGCCTGACCGGTGTCGGCAAAACCCAGTTGTTACACCGATTGCAGCAGGAAGGCTACCCGGTGGTCGATCTTGAGGGGTTGGCGAATCATCGTGGGAGCGCTTTTGGCGGTCTGGGGCTGGGAGAACAGCCGGGGCAGAAACTTTTTGAAGCGCGTCTCTGGGATCGCTTGCAACAATGTGGCGATGCCGCATACCTGCTGACCGAGGGAGAAAGCCGTCACATTGGCCGCCTGGTTGTGCCGCCGCGCTTCCATGCTGCCATGCAAGAGCAGGTCAGCATTTGGGTTGAGGCCCCCATTGACTATCGGGTTAACGTAATACTGGATGATTATCCGGCTCGCGATGACCTGAGGGCGGCCTTTGAGCCGCCGATCCGGGCACTGAAGGAGCGCCTGGGCAAGGCTGCAATCGCCGATTTGCTTGACCTGCTGGAACAAAAGAAATGGCACGAGCTGGCCCGGCGGCTGATGATTGACTATTATGATCCCCTTTATATGCATAGCTGCCCGGAGCACAGCCTGAAATTGCGGGTCGAAAGCCTCGAACAGGGTGTCGTGGATTTGAAACGGGCGCTCGAGAGGCTGTTGGATAGCCCCCCTGGCATAGAATAGCCAGGATCGGGAAAATCATGCCCTTGCGGCTAATCCGGGGGCAGGCTATTCTGAACCCATGACCAATTTGCGCCAATGCCAATCTTGCATTTCACCGCTGTTTATTTCTGATTTTTCGGTCGATCCCCAGGCTCCCTTTGAGCGCCATTTGAATCGCCTGGAGGTGGAAATCGGCGGCGAAGATTATCGCGACCTGAAACAGGTCGACCTGGTTGATCTGCCTGCCGCTGCGTTCGATTCTCTGGTTGAATTGACTGAGCGGCTGCTGCGTACTACCCAAAATCGCTACAATCGCCAGCTACTGATTGATCTCGGGGTGCGTATCTACCTCGATCCCCGGCGGTATCAAATTTATTACCGGCTGCCTGAGCGAACCATTCGTTTTTTGCCCAGCTGGCGCGCCCAGGTTCTCACGCGAGTTTTTGGTAAATTGCCCCTTGAAACAACAGATTGGCAACCCTGCCCCAGTCTACTCCCTGGCTACCAAGGCAGCTATTTGGCCGATGAGGCCGGGGGAAGTCTGTTGCTGCAAGCGGTGGCGCCCGATCCGGAGCTGCCTCTGCTGACGGTCAGTCATGGCCCCTACGATCCCCACACTCTGGAGGTTGCGCTTTACTTTCTGCGCGATGGCCGCGCCCGTGGTGCCATTATCAATCTCGGGTTTTCCGGCCGCGAACCCCTGGCTGATAATAATCTGCAGAAACTCCAACAGTGGGGGATTCCTCTTAACCCGAGTAATATCGATGTTATTTACCCCTATGTCGATGAGGGCGGCCATCCTTATTGCTATAAGCAGGAAGAGGGATTGTGTGGTTTTGTTAAACACTTCCCCGGGCCCGAGCCGGTGCTGATTATCGATGTTCACGGTTACGTCGGTACATTCAAAGAGGATAGGCGCGTCATTGTCGGCCTCGGTGGTCTGCCGCCTTACCCCAATCCGCAGCGGATGGGACAGTTTGAAGTTTCGGGTCGCCAAGTGCGCCTGTTGCCAAAGGGCCGATTGCGCCAGGGACTACAAATGGTGCGCGAACTGTCACCGCAGATCGTTGTTCAATTCTGCACCCATAGACATGTGGCATACCATCTTGAAATGCAGGAAGATTTGAGCCTTGAAGGCCGCTGCTTTGATCCTCAGGAAGAAGTGGAAAGCCTTTTAGCCGGTGAAGAGCGCTGCTTTTTGCCGCAGGAAAATATCCGCTGGTTGCCGAGCGCCAATGCCAACGCTGTGCAACGCATGCAGGCCTGCAACCTATGCAGCTGTGCCGGCTGTATGCACGTTGAAATCCCGACCCTGATCCGACAACGGCTGGCCCTGCGAATGAAAAAGATCGCAATTACCGATTCCCTGACCAGCTCTGAGTTGTAACCCTTCAGGACTTTTGTAGGAGCGTCTTTAACTGCGAAAAAACCGTGGCTGAAGGCGACTTCTACTGCGTCATTCCGGCATGACTTTCGCCGGGATTCAGGTTTTCAGGGTTGAAAGCCTGCGCCCCCGACAGAACCACTCGGCGATGACTTTTTTATCAAAAGCTTAAAAAGAAAGGCTTTTTCCATGATGAAAACCAAAGTTTCTATTAAAACCGGCCAGGCCCTCAACCAGAAAACTGCCTGCCTGGTGCTGCCGGTTTACGCGGGCAAGCCGCGTTTTGCCACTTTTGCTGCCCTGGATGAAAAGCTGAGCGGGCAACTGGGTAAATTTTACCGTCAGCGCGAATTCAGTGGCCGCAGGGAGGAGATGCTGCTGGTGCATGCTGGTCCCGGCCTTGCGTGCGAACGCTTGCTGCTGGTGGGAATGGGGGCACGCAAGCCCCTGACCGCCGCCGGGGGGCGTAACCTGGCCAGTCAGGTGGCGGATTATCTGACGCAACACCATATTCATGGCGGCCTGATCGACAGCAGTGAGCTGATGACGCCCCGCCGTGATGGCGCTTTGGTCGTGCAGGCGTTGGCCGAGGGTCTCCTGCTGGCCGGTTATCGTTTTGACCAGTATCTGACAAAAGATGCCAACGAAAAACCATTCCTGCCCGCCGTCGGTCTACTGATTCCATCGACTCTCGGCAAAAAAAACGCCGAAAAGGCGGTGGCTACCGCCGAGGCCCTGGTCGCCGGTATTTGCCGCGCCCGGGATCTGGTCAATCAGCCCGGCAATCAGAAATCCCCCGCTTACCTGGCCGAAACGGCGCAACAAATCGCCGCCGACCAGGGGCTGAGCTGCTCCATTCTCGGTCGTGATCAACTGGAAAAAGAGGGCTTCGGTGCTCTGCTCGCGGTTGCCGGGGGCAGCGAACGCCAGCCTTGTCTCATCACCCTGGAATATCGCGGCGGCGGCCAGGAGGAAGCCCCGATTGTCCTGGTCGGTAAGGGGGTGGTGTTTGACGCCGGTGGTATCTCACTGAAACCGGCGGAGAAGATGGATGAAATGAAAATGGATATGGCTGGTGGCGCGGTGGTTCTGGGCACAATCCAGGCGGTAGCGGCATTGAAATTACCGGTCAACCTGCTGGCGGTGGTGCCGGCGGTGGAAAATCTGCCGTCGGGTAGCGCTTACCGCCCTGGGGATATTGTTACTTCACTGGCGGGCAAAACCATCGAGGTTCTCAATACCGATGCCGAGGGACGGCTGATTCTGGCCGATGCTCTCACCTGGGTGCAGCGTTATAATCCCCGGGTTGTGATTGATGTCGCCACCTTGACCGGAGCCTGTATTATTGCCCTGGGGCATCATGCTGCGGCGGTGCTCGGCAACCACGAAGGTTTGATTCGTGCCCTGCTCAAGGCTGGAGAAGGTTGCGGTGAGCGCTTGTGGCAACTGCCATTATGGGAGGAGTACCGCGCCCAGATCAAGGGTGATTTTGCCGACATTAAAAATACCGGCGGGCGCCCGGCAGGCGCGATCACCGCGGCAGCCTTTTTGCAACATTTTGCCGAAAAATATACCTGGGCGCACCTCGATATTGCCGGCACCGCCTGGGCCGAAAAAAGCAGTCCCGGCGCCCCCAAAGGGGGAACCGGGTTCGGCGTGCGGCTGCTGTTTGAGTATCTGCGCGCTCAATGCTGAAGCTATTTTTCCAATGCCGCCACACCCGTGCGGGCAATCTCGACAATATGCTCTTCGCCGATTTGTGCGACAAAGGCATCAATCATGCGGGTTGAACCGGCAATCTGGATAAAAAAGCAGTCGTGGTTTTTGTGATCGAGAATTTCAAAAGTGTAGTCTTTTTTCAGGATGTCAAGTTGTTCGGGGTCGATTTCCAGGCGCACAATCGCCGCTTCGCGCCAGTAGCTGTGGTCGGTATCCAGTTCGCGGGCGGAAATAACTTCGGTGAACTTCTCCAGCTGGCGAATCACCTGCAGAACCCTGGCTTCATCGTCTTCGCGCAGGGTAATTGTCATGCGGCTGACTCCGGGTTTGCGTGAGCGACAGACGGTGAGGGTATCGACGTTGTACATTTTTTTGCGGATCAGCATGGAAACTTTTTGCAGCACCCCAGGGCGATCTTGCATAAAGGCCAGAATGGCACGACGTTTCATTTTTTACCTCCCTTGCGTGCGGGAGTCGGTCGTTTGACGATCATGTCATTAAACCCACCACCCGCCGGAATCATGGGTAAAATCACCTCGGAAGGGTCACAGATAAATTCCAGCATGATGGCGCCCTGGTGTTCAATGGCTTCCTGGAGAGCCGGGGCGACCTGCTCCAGTTTTTCGACCTTGCGGTAGGGAATGTCATAAGCGGCGGCAATTTTGCCGTAATCGGGGCTGAGCATGGGGGTGCCCGCATAGCGCCCGTCAAAGAAGAGGGTTTGCCACTGGCGCACCATGCCCAGGTAGCCGTTATTCAGCAGAATAATTTTCACATCGATTTTATGCTCCATGATGGTGCCCAGTTCCTGCATATTCATTTGGAACCCACCATCACCGCTGATGGACCAGACACGCTCCTTTGGCCTTGCCAACTTGACCCCTACCGCCATCGGCAGGGAAGCTCCCATGGTACCCGCCCCACCGGAAGCAAACCAGCTGTTCGGGGTTTGATAATTATAAAAACGTGCCGACATCATCTGGTGCTGACCAACATCGGGCACAATAAGGTCGCGCCCCTCGGTCAGTTCCGACAGTTTTTTGATGATGGTTTTCATCAGCAGCTTACCGTCATCGCCGGTGCCCTTGGCGATTTCCTGTTGCAGATCCTCGGCCATCACCTGGCGGGACTCGGCGATACTCGCATGCCAGCGCCGCCGTGGTTTCGAGGTCAGCATGGGGTCATTCACCAGCACATGAAGGGTGCGGTAAACGTCGGCATTAATCGCCACACTGGTTGCGACATTTTTATCGATTTCCGAGGCGTCGATTTCAACATGAATGACATCGGCATTCTTGGCATATTCATTGAGCTTGCCTGTGACCCGGTCATCGAAACGCATGCCGAATGAAATGAGCAAATCGGCGTTCATGATGGCGCGATTGGCCTCAACCGTGCCATGCATGCCCATCATCCCCAAACTCAAAGGGTGATCAGCGGGCATGGCTGAAAGCCCGTGCAGGGTAAAAGCGACAGGAATACGGTTTTTTTCGGCAAAGCTTTGCAGCAGGGCCCCGGCGTTGCTGTTAATAACGCCGTGACCGCAGAAAATCACCGGTCGTTCACTGCGATTGATCAGCTCTACCGCTTTTTTTAAGGGTTCTCGCGCCGGGGTTGGATGATAAAAGTAGCCCGGCAGGTGCGGACGATAAGCTGCGGAGTTAAATTGATACCCCTCGGCGACCGGCTGATTCTGTATGTCTTTGGGAATATCAAGCACCACCGGGCCGAAACGTCCGGTGGTGGCAACATAAAAGGCTTCATGCACGGTTCGCTCAATCTCGTCAGCCTGCAAGGGCATATAGGTCTGCTTGCAGATGGGCATCATCACGCCGACAACATCGCTCTCCTGGAAAGCATCGGTGGCAATCACGCCGGTTGCAACCTGGCCGGTAATTGCCACCATGGCCACCGAATCCATCTGGGCGTCGGCAACCCCGGTCACCAGATTCATGGCACCGGGCCCCGAGGTTGCCATGCATACGCCAACCTGGGGATCTTCGGTGGACAGGGATGCGCGAGAAACACCCTGAGCCATGAAGGTTGCCCCCTGTTCGTTGCGTGACATGATAAAGTTGAAGTGTGCCATTTTGTCCATACTGTCGAACACCGGCATAATTGCGCCGCCCGTATAGCCAAAGATGTGGCGCACACCCCGTTCTTTGAGGGCGCGCAGCAGAAGTTCTTTTCCGGTCATTTTATCCTCACAGTTGGTGGGGGTGGTTTTCAGCCGCACAATTGGGCTTCGGTATGTCAGCATGAACGCCTAGTCTAACGTGCTTGCATTTAATCATGCAATCGGCCCTTGCAAAATAAAAAGTGAGACGATTTTCTTGGGATGCGAATCCTGAATCGGTCGCGCCTCTCCCTTGACATGCCGGGGCGCTGTTGCTAGATTGCGCGCTGCAGTTAAAGGCCATTTTGACGGCCTTTGAGGGAGCTTGCGGTATGAAAATTCTGGTAGCAGATCGGCTTTCACGGGCAGGGCTCGATATCTTTGCCGCGGCCGACAATATCGAGCTGGACTATCAGCCGGATCTGACCGAACAACAGTTGCTCGAAGCGGTCAGTGA
>JAACTI010000413.1 GCA_009993495.1 Deltaproteobacteria bacterium
CTTGCCGTCTCGCGTTTTGAAGGTGGCCGTCACCCGGATTTGCCGGCTGAGCTTCTCCCGCAAGCTCGTCCAGCTCTCGTTGATCCCGTGTTCTTTGAGCTTCCGCCGAATCACTTGCACCGCTTGATAGGCCAGCACGGTGATGAAAAGATGCCCGTCGCAGCGCTCTTCTTTGTGATGATACACCGGGCGCAGGCCGAGTTCGGATTTCAAACTCCGGATCACGGACTCCAAATCAGTGAGCATGGTGTAGGTGCGCCAGAGCGTTTCGTCCTCCCAGTCGGTTAGGGTGGTGCGCAGCTTGTAAACTCCGGGATGGGTTTGTTTGCTCGCGGGCTGGGGGGCGTATTCCCATGTGATCGCGATGACCCGTTCGCTATTCGCTTCCACCTTGAGCTCGACTTTGTAGTGGGCGGCGACGCGTTTGCATTTTTCTTTGAGCCGTCCGAGGCGTTGGTTGAGGGCATCGCGTTTTTTGGTGAAACGGGGTTTCTGCAGACCTTCGCTGATCTTTTTGAGTTCTTGTTCGTATTTTTCCCGGAAGCGTTGGTTGATGGCCTGGTCTTTGGCGGCCCGTTGCTCAGACCAGCAGGCGAGGTTGATTTCTCCCTGGTGTTGACTGGGTTGGCGCTGTAGGTGGATGGTGTGACCGCCTGCCGATTCGATGACGGTGGTGGTGGTCATGTCGATGTCGCGCTTTTTTTCGCGGCTGACAACAAGGTATTGATAGCCCTTGTCGGTGAGCCATTGAAGGTTGTTTTCGCTGGCAATCCCGGCGTCCATCACGACGAGTGCTCCGTCGGGCGCCTGGAGTTGGGCAAGCATTTCCGGCAGGGTGGCGGGTTCGCTCACGTTGCCTTCGAACACTTTGGAGTGTCGGATAAATCCGCTGGCATCTAGCGCGAGACCAAGGGTGATCAGCGGGCAGTCGCTGCGTTTTTCTTTGGATCGACCTCTTTGAGCTTTTGGATTGGTGAGGGCGGCTCCCTCCATGTAGGTGTTGGTCAGGTCGTAGAGGGTGATGGTGGGTTTGAGGTGGAAAATGTCCTGCACACGCGCGAAAACCTTTTCTTCGATGAGGTCTTTTTTCTTCAAAAGACGATCTGATGCGCGGTAAAGCTGCATCTGGGGCATGGGGGTGAAATCGTGCTTGAGGAGTTCGCCCAGAGCGCTGGTTTTCTTGAGCCATTCGGCAGTGGCGAGTTCGCTGCGGGGGGCGCACATTCTGCCGATAATGTTGCCCAGAGCCTCGGCGCGCTGGCGGGCGTTGAAGCCGACTTCTTCGAGGATTTCCGGAATTTGGAGCTCCTTGAGAGCTTCGAGCGAGACGTGCTCGGCACCGACGCTGCGGGGGTTGATTTGTTGAAGTGAGTTGAGGTCAACTTCCTGGAAATCCTGGGTCGGGTCGTCGTGGTGCACCTCCGCCTGGAGTTCGCCGCGACGCGCAAGGATCTGACGGTAGATGTGTTGCGCGTGAGTTTCAATGGTGGGGTCAAGCTCAAAGAGAGGCTGCTGGGAGGTGAGGATTTGTTCGATGCGCGTGCAGAGTTCCGGCCAGGATTCGGAGGGCAGCTCGAAGTTGGCACCGAGGTTGAGCAGGGTGTGCTGAGTGACTTTTTTGCCGACTCTTTTGGATTCGACGAGGCGATAGGTGAAGTAAGGGTCACCGGTGCTGCTGGAGCGGGTTTGGGTCTGACGAATGAACATGAATCGCAGCATGAAGCGATTTTTCAACAGCGCAAGCAAATAATAAAAAGTATGGCACTACATTTAGATTTCCAAAAATCGAAATCCTAGATTAT
>JAACTI010000414.1 GCA_009993495.1 Deltaproteobacteria bacterium
CTTAGTTTTCATGGGCAGCTTGTGGGCAGCCAAGCGGAAAGCTTCACGCGCCGTCTGTTCATCAACACCCTGCATTTCATAAATCACATGGCCTGGTCTGATAACTGCAACCCATTTCTCCGGCGAACCTTTTCCTTTACCCATCCGAGTTTCAGCCGGCTTGCTGGTCAAAGGCTTATGAGGGAAATTCCGAATCCAGATTTTGCCGCCCCTTTTGATATAACGCGTCATGGCACGACGTGCAGCTTCAATCTGGCGAGACGTCAACCAGCCACATTCAAGGGCCTGTAAACCGTAGTCGCCAAAATCTATTTGATTGCCACGACCGGCGGCACCTTTCATACGACCCGTAAATTGTTTTCTATGTTCAACCTTTTTCGGCATTAACATGGTGTAAAACTCCTGCTATCAGCCGGCTGGCTGTTCTTTGCCAAAAATTTCACCTTTAAAGATGAGAACCTTGACTCCGATAATTCCATAGGTTGTCTTTGCTTCGGCAAAACCGTAATCAATATCTGCGCGCAAAGTATGCAAAGGCACACGACCCTCACGGTACCATTCGCGCCGACTCATCTCGGCACCACCAAGACGGCCACAACATTCGATTTTTATGCCTTGGGCGCCAAATTTCAGTGCCATGGTAACACTGCGCTTCATGGCACGGCGGAAGGCAACGCGCCGCTCCATCTGCAAGGCGACATTTTCAGCAACCAATTGGGCATCAATTTCAGGTTTACGGACTTCCTGGATATTGATGAAGCATTCATCGTTGGTTAATTTGGCCAGATCTCGCTTAAGATCTTCAACTTCAGCACCTTTTTTACCAATGATGATTCCCGGACGTGCCGCGAAGATATTGATTTTTACCTTATTCGCAGCACGTTCCAGCTCAATTCTGGAAATACCCGCATGGAACAGGCGTTTCTTAAGAAAATTGCGCAGCTTAAGATCAGCATGCAATCTCACGGCATAATCGCCATCAGCATACCACCTGGATTCCCAGGTTCGGTTGATTCCGAGACGAAAACCTATCGGATGAACTTTCTGGCCCAAAGGGTCACCTCCTTGATGTCTTACTTAACGGCCAGAACCACAGTAATGTGGCTGGTCGGCTTACGAATTCTGCTGGCACGGCCCTGGGCGCGTGGGATGAAACGCTTGAGGACGGGACCCTGGTCTACGAAAGCCGTCTTGACAAACAGACGATCGACATCGGAGATACCCTTCTGTTCTGCGTTTGCTACAGCGGACTTCAACAATTTTGAAAGTATCGGTGCTGTCTTTTGGGGAGAAAACTGGAGCGTATTCATTGCTTCCTGAATTCCCTTACCACGCACCAGATCGACAACAAGTCGAGCCTTACGCGCTGAAAGACGAACATTTCTTAGTTTGGCTACAGATTCCATTGGAACTCCTGTTACGCGCATCGTCCTTATTTACGGACTTTGGCTTTCTTATCGGCACCATGGCCATAAAAAGTCCGGGTTGGAGAAAATTCGCCAAGTTTATGCCCGACCATATTCTCGGAAACAAAAACTGGGACAAATTTTTTACCGTTATGCACGGCAAAGGTGTAGCCAACAAATTCCGGAATAATTGTCGAACGGCGCGACCAGGTTTTAACGACCTTGTTGCGGCTGCTTTCATTTTCGAAATCGACCTTACGCAGCAGACACTCATCCACAAAAGGCCCTTTTTTAATTGATCTTGCCACGATCCACTCCTAATATTTTACGCTACACAAATGACGATACTTACTTGGTGCGCCGACGAACAATAAATTTATCCGTACGTTTATTTGTACGGGTCTTATATCCCTTGGTCGGGACACCCCAGGGCGTGACCGGATGACGACCACCCGAACTCTTACCTTCACCACCACCATGTGGGTGGTCGACCGGGTTCATGGCAACACCACGCGACTGAGGACGCTTACCTAACCAGCGAGCACGTCCGGCCTTGCCCAGTTTAATATTTTCATAATCGAGATTCCCGACCTGACCAATCGTCGCTTGACATTCCTGTAACACAAGACGCACTTCACCTGAAGGCAGGCGTAATTGCGCATAACGACCTTCCTTGGCAGCGATCATCGCATAGGAACCCGCGCTGCGCGCCAGCTGGCCACCACGACCGACCTTGAGTTCGACATTATGCACCCAGGTGCCTAAAGGAATCGAGCGGATAGCTAAAGTATTTCCCGGCTTAATATCGGCGGAATCACTGGCAACAACCTGATCGCCAACTTTCAAACCGTTAGGCGCAATAATGTAACGCTTCTCACCATCAGCATAATTCAGCAGGGCAATCCGCGCCGAGCGGTTCGGATCATATTCGACCGT
>JAACTI010000415.1 GCA_009993495.1 Deltaproteobacteria bacterium
TGGGTCGGCGCAGACCCTTAGCGGCCTCAAGCTGTGCCTCGGCGGCCTGAATAGCGGCACTCAGGCTTTGCCGTTCCGGCCGCTGCTTCGGCTCGAATCCGTGCGGCGGCGCTGGTGGCAGCTCAGGAGTGGCGATAATGTGAATTGGTTGGTTTTTCAGCCCCAGCAAATGGGCAAAAATTCGTTTTGCCAGTTCCAGATCCTGTTCAGCCTGAATAAGATTTTCCTCAGCCTGAGATTGCTGAACCTCCAGATTCAGGAGGTCGATTTTCAGCAGTTCTCCTGCGTCAAAACGGGCACGCGCTACAGCCACGGAAGAATTAAGCGCTTCCAGGGCAGACTGGCGGGCCAGGTAAACGCTTTGGGTTTCGCTGATGCGTTCGAAACTGCGGAACACTTCGAAGCCGAGTTGGTGTAAAACCGCTTGGCGCTGTTGAGCCGAAGCTTCAATGCCGTAACCTGCGGCCTGCTGGTAAAAGCCTTTTCGGCCTCCATCGTAAAAACGGTAGCTGAGGTCTGCTGTAACCTTCAGGTTGTCGTTGCGACCGGGGTCATTGAAGTCGGTGGTTGGCGTAATGGCTCCCTGATTGACAATATTACCGAAGGAGTACAGGGGATTATTCGTCCAAGTGTAGCTGCTGCTCAGGGCCAGCTGTGGATACTTGGCAACCTGGGCCTTGCTCAGCATGGCAGCGGCCTCAGCCAGACGCTGCGTGGCAATTTGGCTGTCGGGATTATTTTGCAGGGCAAAAGCAATCGCGCTTTTGACATCCCACATCCGGGGTTCAGGGGGGTCGGCTGCGGATAGCGTGGGGCAGAACACCAGCATTAAAAAAAGCTGAAATAGAAAATTTTTGGTGGAGAACATGATGACCTCGCAAGAATCAAGTTTTTAAATATATGGTTAAGTATATATATCTTATTGTGCCGGCATGTGCAAGACTCTCCCCCGCAAGCGAAAAGAGCGTGGAATTTCGACAATTTTGTCGAGCCAGAGCGGTTTATGTCGAACCTGTGCTCTTGGTCATAACTGCGTTTTTATGATTAAGATATTGAATTGTAACAGAAAAAAAAGAAATATCTATCTTGGCACAATGGTTGTAAATACTGCTGGCACAGGCTGGCCACCTGGACATTGGTAGGTACTTTTAGTCTCAACCCAACTCATGAAAGAGGAGATCCACCATGAAAAAATCATTCTTATTAATTTTGGCTCTGGCGTTACTCGCAACCCCCGCTCTGGCAGCTGACGACTTCACCGATTACAGCAGCTACAGCACCGATGAACTCGCTGCCATGCGCGGTACTCTGCGCGACGCAACCATTGAAGAACGGACTTTGTTCCAGACGGAATGGCAAAGCCGTGTTTTGGAAATGGATGAAGCAACGCGGCTGGAATTTTCCGGTCGTCCCGATAACGCCCTGGCCGACGGAACTGGTGTTCGCAGCCGCCTTGGACGCTCCACCACAGCCGGTATGGCACCAGCTGCGGGTATGGGCTTCTCCGATACCGGTACCATGGGTCAAGCAGGCAGCATGATGGATGTCGACGGTGTCTCTCCGGCTCGTAGAGGTATGCGCGGGACTGGCGGCAATCGCTGAAATCTGTTTTAAACACTCCCTGGAGCCGGTTTTTCATGAACTGAAAAACCGGCTCCAGGGCATTTTTTCTAAAAAAAGGTTGTCTGCATGCCACTCCATCTTTTACGTCTTCTGGGCCTGACCATGGCCGTTCTTACACTCTACACCGCTGTTGCCGTTGCCGCTGAAGCCTGGCCGGTGGAAAATCTGCTGCAGAAACGCTTGATCGAACAGGAGGCGATTATCGCAACCGATGCGCAGAATGTTGAATCTTTGTTGGTGCTTGCTCAGACCCATGAACGCCTGGGGCATTGGAGCAAGGCGCTTGACTATTATCGTCAGATCCGCCAAGTCGATGCCGGCCATGCCCCGGCGCGACGCGGAACTGAGCGCTTGGAAAAAATTCTGCGGCCGCGTTTAAGTGCGCAATGGTCTTATTGGGTTGACGAGGAATACGCACCACAGCTCAAAACCAAAGATTACCGGCGCGAAGAGACGCTCTACCAACTTGGTGCGGAGAAACAATTCGGCAAAGACCGCCTGTTTCAATTGGAGTGGCGTAAGGGGGCGGTTGAACAGACCAGTGAAATTTATCAGGATACCGATTTTTCGGTGAAATATTTCGGTCCGACCCTTTACCTGGGCTTGCCCCTCAGTTCGCGTTTCAGTCTGCGTGGCAAGTTAGAATATACCCGTTATCACAAAGACGAAGCGGGGACATTTTATCCGCTGCAAGAAGAAAAAGATCTGCTGACAGGTTCTGCCTCCCTGACCTATGCTGGGCAGGGCTACTGGCTGGCGTCCAGCCTGCTGCGTTATCGCGATTTTAGGCTTAATTTTGATGAAACAGCCACGCAAGAACCCGGTGAATTGCAGCTTGTGGCGCAAACGGTCTATGGGCTCGACGCCGGCACCCAGATCGGCAAGGGCTGGAATCTGTCAGGCGGGGTGCTGTATGAAGATTCCCGAACTCTGGATCCCGATCAGTTCCGTTTGCGCTCACGACTGTCTTACACGCCGGGCTCTATCGGTCATCTGCAATTTTTTGGGCGAGGAGAGTATTATTTCGAAGAGGAAAAGACCCTGGTCGGAGGCGGGGTCAGTTATCTTTTGACGTTGTTTAAACGCATAGACACGGCTTTGTCCTATCAGCTGCTCTATAACGATCCCGAAAACTCCTGGCTGCATCAGGCCACGCTGGATATGAAGTGGCATCTCACCTCAACGATAGCCTGGACAGTTGCTGCGCACGCTGGACAAGAAATTGGTGATGATGAAGACCAATATTACCTTCTGACCAGCGGATTG
>JAACTI010000016.1 GCA_009993495.1 Deltaproteobacteria bacterium
TCAGGCGAACCTGCAAGCTGAAATGGAACGGTCACGCTCGCTGGTCAATTCTATTGCCGATGGCGTGTATACCGTCGACATGAACATGCATATTACGGCTTTTTCTCGCAGCCTTGAACGCATGACCGGCTTCGTCGAGGAAGAGGTTCTGGGAGCCTGTTGTCGGGATGTTTTACAAAGCAGCGTCTGCCTCACCGACTGCCCCCTGCGCTGGACTCTGGACAATGAAAAACCCATCCAGAACTGCCGTGCATCGCTGACTAACCGCAGCAACCAAAACATCCCGGTCTTTATTTCGTCTGAACTTTTACGCGATGCCGCCGGGCGGATCAACGGCTGTATCGGGATTGTCCGTGATCGCACCGAAGTCGAAACCCTTAAACAGCGGCTGGGAGACAGCCAGTCGTTCAGTGAATTTGTCGGCAAAAGCAAGGCGATGATCGAGCTTTTTGAGCTGGCGGATAATCTCGCTGCTACCGAGGTCACCGTTCTGATCCAGGGAGAAAGTGGCACGGGCAAAGAAATTATGGCCCGGGCTATTCATTACCGCTCAGATCGTCGCCATAAACCTTTTATTCGCGTCAACTGCGCCTCCCTGACAGAAAGTCTGCTCGAAACGGAATTATTCGGTCATGAAAAAGGCTCCTTCACCGGTGCGATTCGGGACAAACCTGGCCGTTTTGAGCTGGCCGACGGCGGCACAATTTTTCTCGATGAAATTGGCGATACCTCGCCAGCCTTGCAAGCCAAACTGCTGCGCGTGTTACAGGAGCGTGAATTTGAACGGGTGGGTGGAATCCGCACCCTTAAAACGGATGTCCGCGTCATTGCCGCCACCAATAAAGATTTGCGCCAGGAGGTTGCCCATGGCAATTTTCGCGAAGATCTTTATTACCGGCTCTGCGTGGTGCCCCTCTACCTGCCGCCTTTACGAGAACGCAAGGAAGATATTCCCCTGTTGGTCGAAGCCTTTATTGCCAAACTCAACGCCCGCGGCGAACGAATTCAGGAAGTTTCAACCCGGGCGATGGCCTTGATAATGGAATACGACTGGCCCGGCAATGTGCGTGAATTGGAAAATGCCATAGAACACGCCTATGTCACCAGCACGAGTGGCCGCATAGAGCGCCGCTTTTTGCCCGCTGTCATGCGGCACACCTCTGACCGTGAGCTTGCGGGTGAAGATCTGCCGAAAACCTCGGAACAAACGGAAATACGCCAGGTTCTCGAAGCCTGCAAATGGCAAAAAGCCGCAGCGGCAAAGCAACTCGGGATCAGTCGCACCACCCTATGGCGTCGCATGAAAGAAGTGAAACTGTGCTGAAATCAGCAAAGGACAGCGGTATGCTCGAAAACCATCACCGCCTTGAGCTCTATCGAATTTTTGCCCGGCTCTTTACCTATCCCGACCACAGCCTGCTGGAAGATTTGCCCAACGAAGCTACCGCCGTGGCAAAGTTGCTCGGCAGCGAACATCTCCATTTAGCCCAGGCCCCCAGTCTCCATGAGCTGCAAACTGCCTATACGCGGCTCTTCATCAGTCATCTGGGGGGTGTACCTGCTCCGCCCTACGGTTCTATTTACCTCGAAGACAACCAGCAACTCATGGGTCAGACCAGCTTGTGTGCCCTG
Source organism: Deltaproteobacteria bacterium (assembly GCA_009993495.1). GTDB lineage: Bacteria > Desulfobacterota > Desulfuromonadia > Desulfuromonadales > Geopsychrobacteraceae > Geopsychrobacter. The sequence continues at coordinate 1,633 of JAACTI010000016.1, forward strand.
CGCGCCTACGAGGATGAAGGCCTCAGCTATGAACAAGGCACTGAGCCGCCGGACTTCATCGCCACCGAGCTGGAATTTCTTTACTATCTCACGCGCGAGGAAATAGCCGCCCTGAAACGTCAAGAGCTCGAACTCGCCCACAGTTTACGCCAGAAACAAGGAGATTTTTGCCATATTCTGCTCCAACCCTGGATCAAAATCTTTTGTCGACGAATTCTTGAAGTTGAAGATTGTCACCCTGTTTATCGCTGGAGCGCCAACGCACTGCTCGACTTCTGCGGCGAGGAAGAAACCTTCCAGGGAGTTTCCGCACAGGGCGATTAACCTTTCGGCCAAGAAACAAAATGTTCCACGAAACTTTTTGTTTCACGAGCGTGCAATTCCCTGCGACTCACTGAGTTCTCTGTGTTTCTGCTGGAATAATCGTTGAAAAATTAGAAACATTTTGTTTCAACCAGTCAATCCTTTCGCCGAGTGCCCCCCCCAGATAGCGGGCTTTCCCCCGCCAGTCTCTTTGGTATATATCTTGAAATCCTAATATCCGGAAAGTTTAATTATTCGTCCGACTCATCACCGAACGCAGCCTGTCGAACCTCTCGCTGAGCTGCACTCACTGTATCCGTTAAAAGGAGTAGAAAATGAAATTGTTCAAGCTTCTGACTGTTCTTCTGGTTGTGACCTGCGCAGCCACCCTGGTTATGGCTGCCGAAGGCGGCAATTCACGCAAAGGGAAGTATCTGTTCAAAAAAAGCTGTAAACCCTGCCACGTCAGCGGTGCCGAAGGGGGAGAATTGACGCCTTTGAAAAAAACCCAAAAACAATGGGACAGGTTTTTCACTGACGACAAACACAAAAGCAAGCCTGAGGCACTGGAAAATTTTTCTGACCAGGATCTTAAAGACATTAATCAGTTTCTGTTTGACCACGCCGTCGATTCCGATCAGCCGGAAACTTGCGGCTGAACCTATTCCCTTAAAACTGGAGGTACCAAAAGATGCAAAAGTTTTTCAGTTTGATTCTCGCGTTGCTGTTTCTGGCCCCTGCCACCCTTCTGGCCCAAACACCAACCGTGGATGATTTACAACAACAGCTGAACGATTTAACCGATCGCCTCGAACGGGCCGAACGCCATGTCGCCACTGACCGCATCACCTGGTACGGTGATCTGCGCGGCAAAGTCGACAGCTTGCATTACCAAGATTTGACTTGGAACCCTGGCATAAACGCCGATTTTACAGATTTTTTCATGAAGGTCGGCAGTGGCGAGCTGGGCGCACTCAACGTTTTTGACGGATCCGGCAACTTCAACCCAGGTTTGTCGCAAGGCAGCGCTCTCGACACTATGTTCGTCAATCTCGCTAACAATGATCCGGCTCAATTTCAAGGACTGATGCAAGCCATGGGCGCCATGCAACAAAACGGCACCATGCCTGGAATTGGAGCCTTCCGCCTGGCTACGGCACCTAAATCTTCCGATCTTGACAATGATATTCTTTACACCACGCGCCTGCGCCTTGGAATGAAGGCCAAAGTTGCGGACAAGATCAATTTTTCCGGCCGTCTGTCTATGTATAAAAACTGGGGAGATTCCACCGGCGTTAAGGTGTTTGATTCCTGGAATGCTTTTACCATGGACGGCTCCAATGGCGGCGCAACCTCGGGGGACTGGCTGCGGGTTGAACGCGCCTATTTCGATTGGAAAGACATGGGTGGGAGCAAGTTTTACCTGTCTATCGGACGCAGACCTTCGACCTATGGCTCACCCTCCAATTATCGCGAAAACGAATTGCGCGGCGGCACGCCCTCCGGCGCAATGATGCACTTTGCTTTTGATGGCATCACCGTTGGTTATAAACTCGGCGAAGTCACCGGCATTGAGGGCCAGGTGGTGCGTTTCTGCTACGGGCAAGGCTTTGAATCTCAATGGGGTAACGGTGAAATGTTCAACGATGCCGGTACCGCGAACCTTGAGGACACCCATGTCGGCGGTTTTAATATCGACCTCTATAACGATGGTTATTCTCTCGTTCAGCTGACAGCTTTCCGCGCCATGGATGTCAATGACGGTTTTAAAGGCACTTTTGCCTTCCCGACCCAATACGGAGCACTTTTCGCACCGACCCTCTACCGAGATATGCAGAAGTTCCCCAACTTTAATTTTGTTACCCGCTACACGCCCTCGACGGTGATCGGCGATATCAACCTTGCCGGAGTGAATTTTGAGCGGGTTGAAGAAAATGGGTTTACCTGGTTCGGCGCGGTCGGCATGACTCAGCTTGAATCCAACGGCAAGGCTGGAATGTTTGGCGGCATGGGCAATGATGCGGTTTATCAAGCCACCTTGACGAGTGACGCGTCTGAGGTTTACATGACCCCGGTCAAGGCGATGGATGATCAGACCAATGAAGGCTACGGCGTTTATGTTGGCATTCAGACTCCGGCCCCCATGGGCAAGCTGGGGCTGGAATATAACTTCGGATCGAAATACTGGACGCCTTTCACCCAAGGGCAAGATGACGCCATTGGCAGCAAACTCGCCACCCGCGGCCATGTTGGCGAAGCCTATTACATTGTTGAATTCAACAAAAATACCTTCTTGAAGGTCGGTGGTCTTTACTACGACTATCAATACACCGGCAGCGGTTCACCGGTGGGGGCTCCCCTTAAAGTTGAAGACGTTAAAGATGGCAAGGCATTTTCGTTGATGCCGGTTGTCGATACCGCCTGGGATGCCTACGCATCTTTGACGGTTAAATTTTAATTTTAGTGCGAGGAGCGCGGCCCTTGGGCGTTCTCCTCGTTTTTTTCAACTCAATACATTCAATTATCTATATTTTTGATTTAAGTCGGGGCCGCTTTTGGCTAGCCGACAACCCTGAATGAGGAGTTTAACGTGTCACGACTGATTGATAAAAAACTGAGTCGGCGGCGGTTTATCGGCACATCGACCTGCGCTTTGGCTGGAGTTGGCCTGGCCTCTCAAGGACGAGTTTTGAGAGCGCTGGCCACAAGCGAAGAGCCGCTCAGCGGCAAACTCGGCGACAATCGCGATGTCTTTACTGCCTGCGGCATGTGCGTCAATAAGTGTGGGGTTATTGCCCGGGTTCGCGATGGGCGCATTTACAAACTCGATCCCAATCCCGAATACCTCAAAAGCCGCGGTATGCTTTGTGCTCGTGGTAATGCCGGGTTAAACCAGGTCTATGATCCCGACCGCCTTAAATATCCCCTCATCCGGGTCGGCGAACGGGGCGAAGGTAAATGGCGGCGCGCCAGCTGGGAAGAAGCTCTTGATCTGGTGGCGAAAAAAATGAACGAAATCGCCGAAAAACACACTCGGGCCGGGGTGATGTTTGCCTCGACCGAGGGCACTTTTCAGGAACATTTCTTTCTGCAAATGGCGGAATGTTTCGGCTCACCCAACACGGTGCGCCATCCGACCTTGTGCTTGTCCTCCAATATCCAGGGGTTCAGCGCAACTTTTGGCACTTACCCCTCCGCCGATATTCTCAATAGCGATTACATTATCATGGCCGGGGCCAATCGCAGCGAAGCCCTGCTGACACCAGACTCTATTGATCAGCTCAAAGGTGATGGCGGGCGGCGCAAGCTGGTTTATCTGGATCCGCGCTTTACCAAAACGGCCGCCAAGGCCGATGAATGGTATCCGATCAAGCCTGGCACCGACATGGCATTTGTTTTGGCGATGATTCACGTGATTATTGGTGAAGGCCTCTATGCCAAGGATTTTGTCGCCACTACGACCGTCGGTTTTGATGAGCTGGCGGCCCACGTGCAGCAATACAGCCCCGAATGGGCCGAACAACACTGCCAGATCGCCGCCGCCGACATTCGCCGGGTGGCGCGTGAATTTGCCAAAGCGGCACCCAAGGCTTTGTTTTACCCTGGGCGGCGGTCATCCTTTGCCGATGACGATGTCCAGTTGCGCCGCGCGATGGCGATTGTCAACGCGATTGTCGGCAGCTGGGATACTGAGGGCGGCCTGGTGCCCAACAGTGTGATTCCTCTGAGCAAACATGATTACCTGGCTCCCTGGTACGACGACGTACCGGAACGCATCGACAAGGACAGTGCGGTATTTCTGTCGGAAAAGGATGGTTCCTGGACGGCAATGCGCGACCGGATTTTGGCTGCCGATCCCTACGCGATCAAGGGGATGATGGTTTACAAGCAAAATCTGGTCATGTCCGTTCCTAACCGCGCCAAAACTCTCAAAATGATGAAGCAGATGGATTTTATCTGCACCATCGACATTTGTATGAGTGACACCGCCTGGCTGTCTGATGTGGTGCTGCCCGAAGCGACCTACCTTGAACGCCAGGATCCGTTGGAGTCTCTCTCCGGAGTTGTGCCGGTGGTAGCCTTTCGCCAACCCTGCGTTGAGGCGATGTTCGAAAGCAAACCTTGCTTGTGGATCATGCAAAACCTGGCCAAGCGCCTGGGCTCAGAAATCGCCGAGACCTTCGATTTCACTATGGATGAGCATATTCACCATCAGGTGAGTAAAAACCCCCAGATTTTGAAAGATCTCAAAAAGAAGGGGGTTTATTATCTCAAGGTCGAGCCCAGCTACGGCCTGACTCAAGGCAAACGCTTAAAAACCAAAAGCGGGAAAATTGAGCTTTACTCCGAAAACTACGCCAGCAAGGGGCTTGATCCCATGCCGGTCTTCCGCCCGCACGCCGAGGTTCCTCCGGGGAAATTCCGCCTCTTGGTTGGGCGCAATGCCTACTTTACTCACGGCACTACCGCCAATAACGCCTTTTTGCATGAATTGATGCCCGAAAACAGTCTGTGGCTCAACCCGCAGGCGGCGCAAAAACTCGGTTTGCGCAATGGCCAGCCAGTCAAGGTCAAAAGTGCAGTCGGCGAAGGCGTGCTGCGCCTGGAAGTCACCGACAAAATCCGCCCCGATTGTGTCTACATGGCCCATGGATTCGGCGTGCTCTCCAAAGGCCAGTCCCTGATCTACGGCAGGGGGGCCTGCGATGCCGCCCTGATTGAAGACGCGCTCGAACCCATTTCGGGAAATGTCGCCATGCACCAAACTTTTGTTGACGTCAGCCCCGCCTGAATCGGCGCGGTCAAGGAGTAGAAACGATGAAAACCAAGCGCTACGCCATTGTTCTTGATACCCGGCGCTGCATTGACTGTAAAGCCTGCACGGTTGCCTGCAAGGCCGAAAACGATGTGCCCTTGGGCGAAGACAAACATCGCAACTGGGTCACCCAGGAACCCCTGCGCGGGACCTTTCCCAATTTGGGACAAAGTTTCAGCCCAAGTCAGTGCAATCAGTGTGCAAACCCGCCCTGCAACAGCGTTTGTCCGACCAGTGCCACTGGGATCACCCCTGAAGGCATTGTCACGGTCAACGCCGACAAGTGTATCGGCTGCAAATACTGCATGCTCGCCTGCCCCTATGATGCTCGCTATTACAACGAAGAAACCGGGGTCATTGATAAATGTACCTTCTGCATCCAGCGCGTCGCTGTTGGGCGCATTCCGGCCTGTGTCGAAACCTGTCCGACCAAGGTGCGCGTGTTTGGCGATTTAAATGACCCCGAAAGCGAAGTGAGCCTGCTCTTGGCGAAACACCGCTATACTGTTCTCAAGCCAGAACTGGGGACTAAACCATTTCTGTACTATTTGATTTAGGAGTTTATCCATGTCAACGCTTGTCAAAAATTCAGGTCAGATGTTGTGGTTTGCCCTGCTGAGCCTCTCCTTGGTCGCCGCGGTGGGGGCCGCAGTTTACAGCCTGATGGTCGGCCACGAGGCAGCTTTCAACGTCACCCGCGGGGTTCCCTGGGGCATTTTAATCTCGACCTATGTTTTTCTGGCCATCTCCTGCTCGGGCCTGTGCCTGATCTCGAGCCTGGGGCACGTCTTTGGTTTTGATGAATTTAACCGGCTGTCTCGCCGAGCGATTTTACTCGCCATCCTGTGTCTGGTTGGTGCCTTTGTTGCCATCGGCCTGGACCTGGAAAAACCTTTCAACATGATTTACACCCTGCTTTCGCCCAACTTTTCCTCGGCAATCTGGTGGATGGGCACAGTTTACGGCATTTATCTCGGGGTTTTGGTCATTGAGTTTTACGCCCTGATGACCAACAATCACAAATTGTCGATCATAACGGGCTCGCTGGGCTTTTTGTTTGCCATCGCCGCCCCCTCGGTGCTGGGGGCGGTCTTTGGCCTGACCCTGGCGCGCCCCTTCTGGCACGGGGCTTTTTTGCCAGTTTATATTTTGATTACGGCCTTGGTGTCAGGCACCGCCATCATTTCGATTGTCATGTATTTTCAACATAGTGTGCGTGGATTGCAGATGGATGACAACGACAAGCGCGTGATTCGGCTGCTGGGTCGAATTTTGCGCCTGATGATATTTGTCTTGATTTTTTCGGTTTTCTGGAACGTGGTCATTGGAATTTATGGCACTCAGCCGGGTCATTATGAGCCGGTTAAAAACCTGCTCAGTGGCTCCCTGGCCCTCAATTTCTGGCTTGGAGAAATCTTGCTTGGTCTGGCGATCCCCCTGGCATTGCTGCTAAGTAAAAACCGTACGCCCTTTACCACCATGATTGCCAGCGTGTTGGCTCTGGTCGGGATGTTTTTTATGCGCTATGATATGACCATCAGCGGTCAGGTTTATCCGATGAAAGCCGGCACTGCCGGGCTGATTGATGGTTTGTTCACCTACACTCCCTCAGTGGCTGAGGGGCTGATTGTTTTAGGCTGCATCGCTTTCAGCGCCTTGGC
>JAACTI010000420.1 GCA_009993495.1 Deltaproteobacteria bacterium
GAGCCGCCCAGCAGCAAAGGAATATTTTTAGCCAGCACCTGGATAGCGGCCCCACTAATCTGGCGGGTCGCCTTGGCTCCATCGGCGGGCGTAAATTCCGGCAATCCGGCACTCCAGTTGGCGGGTAACTCACCCTTGGCGACCTTGAGCCAATCGGCCACCGCCGGAACGGCTTGTTTTGCCTTGAGTTTTTTTTGCCAGGTCGCTTCCTGTTCGGCTCCAAGGCTTAAGCAGCCGCGCATATGTTCGGCAACCTCTTGAGGCACAACAAAACAGGCATTTTTATCACGCCCATAGGCCTCTTTGGTCAGGGCCAGCTCCTCACCTCCCAGTGGCGCCCCATGGGCACCGGCAGTGTCCTGCTTGTGGGGTGCGCCAATACCGATATGGGTGCGGGCAATAATCAGCGACGGACGCGGATCTTGCTTGGCCCGCTCCATCGCGGCATCAATCTCGGCCAGATTCTCACCCTCAACGCGCTGCACATGCCAGCCATAGGCCAGATAACGCGCACCAACATCTTCGCTGAAGGCGAGGGAGGTTTCCCCCTCGATGGTAATTTTATTGTCGAGATACAAATAATTTAATGACCCGAGCCGCAAATGCCCCGCCAGAGAAGCCGCTTCGGCGGAAACCCCTTCCATCAGATCGCCGTCACTGCAAATGACCCAGGTGCGGTAAGCGAAAAGCTCGGCATCAACCTGTTGCGCCAGAAACTGGCCCCCCATGGCCATGCCTACTGCCACCGCAACCCCCTGGCCCAAGGGCCCGGTGGTGGTTTCTACGCCGGGCGTATGGCCGAACTCCGGATGACCGGCGGTTCGGCTGCCCGCCTGGCGGAAATTGCGGATTTCATCAAGGCTGAGATCATAACCCGTTAAATGCAACATGCTGTAAATCAGTGCCGAAGCATGGCCGCAGGATAACACAAAACGATCACGCCCCGCCCAGTCAGGGTTGGCCGGATTATGCCGCAGGTGACGGCAAAAAAGCAGATAGGCAATCGGTGCGGCTTCCATGGGCGTACCAGGGTGGCCCGAATGGGCTTTTTCCACCGCATCGGCGGCGAGCAGACGAATGGTATTGATGGATTCTTTAACAACGGGCAAAGCGAGTTCTGACGGCAGCATGACACATCCTTTTCAGGGGCTGGAGACGCGTAAATAATCAAAAAAATCAGCGAGCTCGATAGCTCGCGGTTGCGAGCCGCTATTGAAACAGGAAAATGCTGAAAAAACAAGGAATATGCATCTGGAAGACTGAAGCGGCGCAAAAAAAGAGGCCGGTTCCAGGGGAGGCATTCCTGGAACCGACCTTACAAACAGGAGGGTGTTGCTGAAAATCTTTATCAACGACTGACTGCCACACCAGCGCGTCGATGGGTGAAATTTAAATCAGCCCACAAAGAAAAAACAGGGGGCTTTCCGCAAATTTTTGACCCCAGACGTGCACCATAAAGCTGTGCTTCTCCACAGAAGTGAGCGCTTTTTAAAAAGCATAATGGCAAATTTTGCGCAGATGAGCCAATTTCTCACCTCGACTGCCCCGCCATCCGGCGAGAACCTGGTGCGCCAGGGTTTGACCCTGCTCCAGAATGGGCGCAAGAGGATCTAAAAAAGTTGATTCGTCGTCCGCGTTATAGCCCTGCAGATATTGCCGCTGCAAGCCTTTCCGCGCCGTTTTAACCAGCACCCGGGCCAGGTCAAGCAACTCGCCTCCGGCAAAGGGGGTTTGCAGCCCCTGGCGCCAGGAACTGCGATAAAGCTCCAGGTGCTGGCTCAAACTGAGCCC
>JAACTI010000421.1 GCA_009993495.1 Deltaproteobacteria bacterium
CCGCGATGGAGGTAAAAAATGTTTTGTTACCAATGTGAAACCGCAGCCCAGGGCACCGGATGCAGCAAAGTCGGCGTATGTGGCAAGCAGCCAACCACGTCTGACTTACAGGATTTATTGGTTTACGCAATCAAGGGCGTCAGCTTCTGGGCCCATCAGGCGCGGCAGAAAGATGCCCGTTCCACCGAGATTGATCGCTTTGTAATCGAAGCACTCTTTACCACCGTCACCAATGTTGACTTCGCCGACGATTCCGTGGTGACCGTCATCGCGGAAGCCGTCGCCCTGCGCGAAAAAGCCCGCCAGCTCTACGAAACCGCCAATGGTGGTGCTTATCCCGGGCCCGTTCCCGCAGCCGCACAGAACTGGACTTTCCCCGCAGATCGTGCAGGGCAGCTGGCACTGGCGCAACTCCACGGCGTTAAAGATCCGAACCTGGATGCCGATTTGCAATCCATGCGCAGCACAATTTTGTTTGGCATCAAAGGATACGCCGCCTATGCCGACCACGCCATTATCCTCGAACGTGAAAGCGATGAAATCTATGCCTTCACCCACAAGGCCTTAACCGATATCCAGAATGACAGCCTGGGCCTGATGGATCTGGTCGGTCTGGCGATGGAAACCGGCCGGATCAATCTGGTCACTATGGAGTTACTCAATAAAGCCCATACCGATAAATACGGCCATCCGGTACCAACCCCGGTTCAACTCGGGACTAAGGCGGGCAAGGCCATTCTGGTTTCGGGGCATGATCTGCGTTTTCTTGAGGAGCTGCTGATCCAGACCGAAGGCAAAGGAATCAACATTTACACCCATGGTGAAATGCTGCCGGCCCACGGTTATCCCGGTCTGAAAAAATATCCTCATCTGGTTGGTAACTACGGCGGTGCCTGGCAGGATCAGCACAAGGAATTTCAGGATTTCAAAGGTGCAATCATCTTCAACACCAACTGCATCCAGCTGCCCCACGCCAGTTATGTCGACCGTCTTTTCACCTGGGGCCGCGTCCAGTTCCCGAACGTCAAGCATGTCAGCGGCTGGGATTTCAGCGCCGTTATTGAAAAAGCCCTGGCCTGTGAAGGCTTTACCGACAATCCTGGGCAGGAGATTCTTACCGGATTCGGCCACAATGCCGTACTCGGCGTTGCCGATAAGGTCATTGAAGCGGTCAAAGCCGGCGATATCAAGCACTTTTTCCTGGTTGGCGGTTGCGACGGTGCCAAACCGGGGCGCAACTACTACACCGAATTTGCTGAGCAGGCGCCCAAGGATACCGTCATTCTGACCCTGGCCTGCGGCAAGTTCCGCTTTAACAAGATGGAATTCGGCGATATCGGCGGCATTCCGCGCCTTCTCGATGTCGGCCAATGCAACGATGCCTATTCGGCCGTACAAATTGCGTTAGCTCTGGCCAACGCCTTCGAGTGCGAGGTCAACGACCTGCCGCTGTCGCTGGTGCTTTCCTGGTATGAGCAGAAAGCCGTGGCCATTCTGCTGACCCTGCTTCATCTGGGGATCAAGAACATCAAAATCGGCCCGAGTCTGCCGGCCTTTATCACGCCGAACGTGCTTAACTTTTTGGTTGAGAATTTTAACATCGCCCCCATCACCACTCCGGCAGAAGACCTGAAGCAAATTCTTGGCTGAGAATTTCACTCTTTAGCATCGCCCACAAAAAAGCGCCCCATTTATGGGGCGCTT
>JAACTI010000417.1 GCA_009993495.1 Deltaproteobacteria bacterium
AGTGCCGCAATTCCTGCGCTACCCCTTGGGCCACGAGAGCGTCCATTATGCCCAAGCCCTCGGCACGCATCAGTGGTGCTTCGGCATTCTCGGCGAAGAAAGCCGTCGCAAGGGTTACCTTCAGCAAATCGCGGTAGAGTATCTTACGCTTCTTCTCCCTCACGCTGCGGATCCCGATGAACCGACGCTTGGCACGGCGGCTGTGATCCGTGAAAGAGAAGCCGACCAACTCCTCGGCCTGATGCAAGAGCCTTGTCAAGACACGTACACAATCCCATAGCAACGAGGAGTCGGTGGGAGCATGGATGTTCGTCTCCACGCCGGTGCAGTCCACCCGGACCTTGCGCCCGTGCTCGACTCCCTCGCTGTCGGCATGCCGGACCAGAATTTGGTTGATCGCCTCGAGTGTCTCGGGCCTGAGCCTCTTGATGTTGCGCTGGAGGGTGGCCCTGGAAGGCGGCTTGTCATTGATGCCTAATCGACAAAACGTCCGATAGCTGCGCGAGTCGGCCAGATGAAAGGCGAGTTCCTGGTAGCTGAATCCGTTCATCTGCTTGACGATTACGGCTCGGATCACCTGCTCGGCCGTCATGCCATCTCGGCCGGTGTTGGTCCGGCGACCATCCAGGGTAAGATCGGCGAACACGAGATAGGTGATGCTTGGCTCCTCGTCCAATATCCGGCTCATGACCGCCAACTCAAAGCCGTGGATGTGATCGACATGGAGGTAGACAATCGGAATCTGCGGTTGTAAGATATGTCTCATCGGGTCGTTCGCCCCTTTCTTTGTTGTTTTTTCCCAAATCCAACATACAGAAAGGAAGCGATTTCGTCCCGATATTTTTTTGTATTTGCCTTTTCTTTCTCAGTGGTTCAGTCTTTTGAGACGGGAACTAGTTAGTTCCCGTCTCAAAAGAACTGTTTCTGGATAGAAATGCGGCATTGACGAGGACGGATTTTCTGTGAGCGTCGATATATAATCAGGTCTGCCCATGATACAGAAAAACTAGGCCCCCTGCTCGGCGAACGACGGTAAATTGGGCGCACCTGTATCGCAAATACGCTACACAAACGAGAATTTGTGACCATACATTCGACTGCGTTTTGTCAACTCAACTTGTGTCTGGCGATGATGAGCAAGTTTGCCGAGATGACCGACGACCAGACGTAGGACTTGAACGACGGCAAGCTGCGCCATGTGCATCGCCGCAACGCGAAGCACCTCTTGAGGAAGGAGATCACCCCCTCGATGCCGGCCCTGAAATGTTTCAGTCGCTTGTAAACCCAACTGCTCTTGACCATTGCCGAGACCTTCAGACCTCGACGCTTGCTGAAGGCAACGTCTTCGACGCCCATGTCCTTGATCTCGTCAAGGTTGGCCTTCGACGCGAACCCACCATCGAACGCAGCCTGGCGCGGGAGTGAACCGTAAAGGGTTTCATGTCGTTGAATCATTTCCACAGCCAAAGTCGAATCTGCTGGATTGCCATTCTCGACTACGCAATCGGTTACCAGGCCCGAGGCACCTGCTGACAAGCACAGCTTGTGTCCGTAGAGCGGATCACGCCGGTCCTTCTTGATGATGTCGGTGTGGGTCTCGAAGATGGAGACGAGCTTGTCGGCCACAGGCACGCTTTCACCGTTGAGTACCCGCCGTTCAGTCTGGTTGATGACCTGGTGGGTCAACTCGACGTAGTGCCGCAATTCCTGCGCTACCCCTTGGGCCACGAGAGCGTCCATTATGCCCAAGCCCTCGG
>JAACTI010000418.1 GCA_009993495.1 Deltaproteobacteria bacterium
CTGTTTTTGCAATAAATAACGTTTGGAAATATGCAGTTTTTCTTCTTCGGTGTAGCCCTCAATGCGGATAATTTCCAATCGATCATGCAGCGCGCGCGGAATAGCATGCAGATTATTGGCCGTCGCAATAAACAGCACCTGGGACAGGTCGTAGTCAACATCAAGAAAATGGTCACCAAAGGTATGATTTTGTTCCGGATCCAGCACTTCAAGAAGTGCGGAAGAAGGATCCCCACGAAAGTCAGTGCTCATTTTGTCGAGTTCATCGAGCATAAACACCGGGTTACGCACGCCAACTTTACGCAATCCCTGAATAATTTTACCCGGCATGGCACCAATATAGGTACGACGATGGCCACGGATTTCCGCCTCATCCCGCACGCCACCGAGGGAAATACGCTGAAATTTACGCCCCAGTGCGGCTGCGATGGAGCGCCCAAGTGACGTTTTACCAACCCCGGGCGGGCCAACCAAACAGAGGATTGGCCCTTTGATCTGTTTGACCAGAGCCTGAACCGCCAGATATTCGAGCACCCGTTCCTTAACCTTTTCCAAACCATAATGGTCGGCTTCAAGAATATCTTCCGCCTTGTGCAAATCATGACGATCACGGGTGCCCTTAGCCCAGGGTAAAGCCAGCAACCATTCAATGTAATTGCGCACCACCGTCGCTTCGGCGGACATCGGCGACATCAGTTTAAGTTTACGCAGTTCCTGACGTGCTTTTTCGGTGGCCTCAACCGACATCTTTTTCTTGTTGATTTGTTCTTCAAGGCTGGCAATTTCTTGCTTGAACTCATCTTTCGCCCCCAGTTCCTTCTGGATGGCACGCATCTGCTCGTTCAGATAATATTCTTTCTGACTGCGCTCCATCTGAGTTTTGACCCGGCTACGAATACGCCCTTCAATTTGCAGAATTTCGATCTCCTGACCAAGAAATTCAAGCAGTTTTTCGAGGCGCAAACTCACATCCAGTTGTTCGAGAATTTGCTGGCGATCGGCGATCGGAATCTGCAAATGAGCAGCGACCGCATCGGCAAGCAATGAAGGATCGGTGATCGACGCCACCGTGGCATTAACTTCGGCGGGAATTTTTTTGCTCATGCCGACATAGGTTTCAAAGGTATTGCGCACCGCCCGCATCACCGGGCCCGCCGTATGGGCGTCAACCTGCGTATCCAAGAGATCCTCGGCCTCGACCAAGAGCAACGCCCCTTCTTCGCGCAGACCGCAGAGACGAGCGCGCGCAAGGCCTTCGACCAACACCTTGACCGTGCCATCCGGCAGCTTGAGCATCTGGACGATCTTCCCCTTGACTCCCAGGGGGTAAAGATCTGCCAGACCAGGGTTTTCAGTCTGGGGGTCGAGCTGAGTCGCTAGAAATATTTCCCGTTTGTTTTGTTCCGCAAACTCAAGGGCGGCGATGGATTGGTGTCGGCCGACAAACAAAGGGGCAACCATGTGCGGAAAAATCACAATGTCGCGCAAGGGCAACAAGGGCAGAGAAATAAATTGCGGCAGTGCTGAGTTCGCAGGGTTGGTAAAACTCATAGAGATAAAAACCTTAACGAAAGGTTGAAAAAAACGCGGTGCCCGCACAGGGCTCCGCGTTGGTAAATTCAAAGGTCGGGGTCAAAAAATCAAGCACTCTCCGCAACATCGTAAAGAACAATCGGATCCTTGCCGTTATCAATGACATCTTCATTAATAACGACTTCTTTCACCTGATCCTGTGACGGAATATCGTACATCACGTCGAGCATCGAATTTTCAATAATCGCCCGCAGCCCCCGAGCCCCGGTTTTACGCTCAAGAGCTTCACGTGCAATCGCCACCAATGCACCATCGGTAAAGCGTAAACTGACATTTTCCATTTCAAACAGGCGCTGATACTGTTTGACCAGTGCATTCTTCGGCTCACGCAGAATCTGAATCAATGCCTGTTCATCAAGCTCTGTCAGGGTTGCGATCACCGGCAATCGTCCAATAAATTCAGGAATCAGACCATATTTAAGCAGATCGCCAGGTTGCACCTGCCCGAGTAGCTCGCCCAATCCCTGTTGGTTTTTGGATTTGACTTCGGCACCAAAGCCCATGCCCTTGTGCCCGATCCGCTGATTGATGACCTTTTCCAGTCCCGAAAAAGCGCCGCCGCAGATAAACAGGATATTGGTCGTATCGACCTTAAGAAATTCTTGCTGCGGGTGCTTGCGCCCTCCCTTGGGCGGCACACTGGCGGTGGTCCCTTCAATGATTTTCAGCAGGGCCTGCTGAACTCCCTCGCCGGAGACATCACGAGTAATCGACGGTGACTCAGACTTACGTGCAATCTTATCGACTTCGTCAATGTAAATAATGCCG
>JAACTI010000419.1 GCA_009993495.1 Deltaproteobacteria bacterium
GTTTAAAAGAGGCGGCGGAAAAAGCCTTTCCCGCTCCCTTGAGCGGAAGGGGTTTTAAGGCTTTCGATTACGTATTTCCCTTGATATTGATGTTGCATGCCGGAGGCAGGCATCTTGAAGACATCAGGAAAATAAAAAACGATCCGGGTTTGCGGAAATTGCTTAAGCTTGAGGTTGTGCCGACGGCGGACGCGATAGGAGACTGGCTGAGAAGGCATGGGGAAGAAGGGGTCAAAAAGATAGAGAAGATTAACAAAGCATTGATTGAGGAATGGCTTAAAGATGGTGGCGGAGAAGGATTGACGCTCGACATAGACGCTACGCTGGCCAAGGCGGAAAAAAAGGAGGCGGAGTTAAGCTACAAAGGGGAGAGGGGCTATTTCCCCATGTTGGGGCACTTGAAAGAAACCGGCCTGATTCTTGAGTTTGAATTCAGGAAAGGCAATGAATCCCCGGGATCAGGAAATCTTGAGTTTTACAGAAAGTGCAAGGGAATGCTGCCTAAAGGCAAAAGGATAAAGCATTTCAGGGCTGACAGCGCCTCATATCAGGCGGCGCTCTTGGACGAACTTGAAGAAGACGGGGTGAAATATGCCGTCGGCGCCGATTTGGACTGCGCGGTCAGAGAAACGATAAAAACGATAAAACCCGAAAGGTATGTCAAATACAGGGATGGAGAAGCTGCCGACGCCATTCACATAATGAACAAGAGCAAATATCCTTTCCGGCTGACGGCATTTAGGAAGTTCAGGGAAAGGAGCCTTTTTGAAAAGGACGGTTTTGATTACCACGTTTACGCGACAAACAGGGAAGAAGAGAGCGCCGCCGAAGTTCTTGAGTTTTACTTTCATCGCGGAGAGGACAGCGAAAACCGGTTAAAGGAATTGAAACTTGATTTCGGAATGGAGAGCCTTCCCTGCGGGCAATTTGAGGCAAACGCGCTGTTCTTTTCAATAGCCTGCCTTGCCTACAACTTTTACAAAATGTTCGTCCGTTCGGCGCTTCCCAAAAGCTTTTGGAGAAGCAGGGCGCTAACCGTCAGATACCACATCTACAACATAGGCGGGAAGATCGTTGAAACGGCAAGAGCGCTCTTTTTGAAAGTTTCAAAAGAATCCCTTGAACTTTTTGAAGAGATAAGAAGGAGGATCTGCATGATACGAGACGGTTAAAAAGCCGATCTGTCCGACAATCAACGGCAAAGGTTTCAAGAAAGACGGTGGAAGTGTCGTTTCCAAGCTCTGTTTTGACGCCGAAAGAGCCCTAAAAACGGACATTTCCGCCCAACGTCAAACTTGCAGTGATTCAAGCCTTTCCCAAACCGCCGAAATCCCCCCAAAAACACCCTTTTCAAAATCAATGTCGGATTTTGGGAGCAAGCCAACTGCTTGCGAGAGTTGCCATATTTTTTGTAAAATATTATTATATGGCTGGAGGATTTGTTTTTTGGAATGCAGGATCGATAATTTCGAAGCCAATCTGCCCAGGATGAAGGAGATGCTTAAGAAGCTTGAGCACGAGTATGACATTTATTTTTCAGGAGAAAGAAGGTTCCCTCCTCAGAACGAACATAGAGAGCTTGAGCGAATTGTAACCTATTATTCAAGATCGAGTTTGCCCACTACGGCTCAACAGTATCTTTTTATGAACTTTCAGCAGAGCTGGTCGATCCGCGCGAACAAAT